>NZ_BAAAUT010000013.1:0-143104 GCF_039534085.1 Planomonospora alba | reverse complement strand
CGGGGTTCGTGAGAGGGGGTGCAGGGCTCGGCCCTGCAGAAGAAACAGTAGCAGGACTCTGGAGCAACAGCGGCAACTTGCCAACCATTCCCGAGCTTCGCGCGTCCCAAACCTGCCGGTGCACACAAGCGGACGGCAAGTCATCCGCAATCGGGCTCGGATACGAAGTAGGCACGAGGGTCAGGACTCTGGCTCCGTCATGGAGGTGACCTTGATGACCCGTTCGGAGTTCGACGACATCCGCGCGCACCTCGCCGCAGAGGCCGACCATCCGGGCGATCTTCTCCTGCTCGCCCGCTCCCTGCTGGACGACCTCGAGACCGCGCGCATGCGCGAGGCGACCCTGCGCTCCTACTACCTTCGGCTCCTCACCGCCGCCCGGGCGGCGGTCGCCGCGCAGGCCGCCGGCCATCCGGAACCGCTCACCTTCCTCGTCGACGAGCTCGGCAGGCGTGGTCAGCTCCCGACCGGACAGGACGAGGTGAACCAGATCCTCGCCGACGCGCGCACCGCGGCCGACCTGGCCGCCGCTCTGGAGCAGCCTCCGGCCAGAAGGACCGGGAAGGGAGTGCGTGCCCGAAGGTGTGCGGGCACCAGCCGTACTCTCCCACGATGACCCGTTCCGTGCCGTTGACCTGGCCTTGAACCAAGATCTGTAACACTTCAGGCATGTGGCAGCAGGGAATGAATTGGGCCGCGACGACCCTCGTGGGCGTCTTCGGCGTTCTCTGGGTCGGTGTCGTGGTCTTCGCGGCGGCTGACGTGTCGGTGTGGGCACGGCTCGGCCAGACCGTTTTCGGTTCCTTCCTGGTGGGTTGGGCCGTGTACAAGGCGGCCCTGCTGCTCCGCCGTACCAGGCCCAAGTTCGTGCCCCGGCACCGCCGGGTCGGCAGGACCAAGGGCTGGCTGATGGCCAGAGGCTGGCTGTCCGAGGGTTAGCCGCCGGTCCGGAACGCCCGCAGTTCGTCGGCGACCTCCCGAACCGGGGCACCGAGATCGAACCGGCTCAGCAGGAAGAGCCCCGCGCCGGTCTCGATCTCCAGCAGCTCCGTCCGGGAGGCGAAGCGGGTCCTGGTGTCCACTCTGATCCGTTCCACCTCGCCCCACGGCACGCGCTCCGTGCCGGCGAACCCCTTCGCCACCGTGAGCCCCTCCCCGTCGGCGGCGAGCCGTACCGGAACCAGGAAGTCGCGTAGGGCCAGCCCGGCCAGCATCACCGCCGCCGCGCCCGCCAGGAGCACTCCGCGCACGTCACCGAGACTCAGCACGGCGGCCACCGCGGCCACCGCCGCTCCCGCGGCCTTCACAACGAGGAGTTCCCGGCGCACGCGCCAGCGCAGGACCGGTCGGGACATGTCATCCACCCTGGCACGGTACTCGCCCTCGTGCCAGGCGCGGACGACGGCACCGGCCGCCGGCCGCCGAGGTCTTCGGCGCAGGCGCCGGGTCGGCGACGTCGGCGGGACCCCGGGCAAAGCAGGCACCGGAATACGCGAAACGCCCTCCGGGAAGTCTTCCCGGAGGGCGTTTCTCTTGGTAGCGGGGACAGGATTTGAACCTGCGACCTCTGGGTTATGAGCCCAGCGAGCTACCGAACTGCTCCACCCCGCGTCGGTGTGTCTGAAGACTACCGGGCTCCGCCGCGGAGAGCAAATTGACTCTTCAACGCGGAAGGCCCGGACCTCGATGAGATCCGGGCCTTCCTCTGGTAGCGGGGACAGGATTTGAACCTGCGACCTCTGGGTTATGAGCCCAGCGAGCTACCGAACTGCTCCACCCCGCGTCGGTGTGTCTGAAGACTACCCTGACGCGGGAGTGAATGCGAATCGAACGGCGCCGCGCCTATGACGTGGGCGATGGCGACGGCGTGGCCGTCGTCGCCGGCGAAGGCGTCGGAGACGGTGTCCCCGTGGGCGTCGGAGACGGCGTCGCGGCAGGGCCCTCCGCGGGAGCGGCCCCCTTGAGCTTGTCCAGAGCCGCCCTCAGCTTCTCCTGCGCGTCGCCGTACGCCTGCCAGTCCGGCGGGTTCTTCGCCAACGCGTCCTGGGCCGCGGTGTAGGCGTCCTGGGCCTCGCTGATCGCCCTGGCGAGGTCGGTGCCGGCGGCGGGCTGCCCGGTGCCCTCCTCCGGCGTGTCCGGCTTGCCCTCGTCGGGGGCGACGGGCTGCTGCACGCCCTCCCCGAAGACCTGCTTCAGCGCCTCCTCCAGGGTGTCACCCGAGCCGACCTTGCTGCCGTAGCCGACCAGCACGCGGCGGAGGATCGGGTACGGCTCCTGCCCGGAGGCCGCCTGGATCTCCACGTAGACGGGCTCGACGTAGATCAGCCCGTCGGCGAACGGCAGGGTCAGCAGGTTGCCGTAGCGGACCTTGGACTGGCCCAGGCCGAGCACGTTGAGCTCGCCGGAGAACTTGTTCTGGAAGTTGTTCTGCACCTGGCCGGGGCCGGCGACGGTGGTGTTGGACGGCATGCGCAGGATGCGCATCTTCCCGTAGTCGTCCCCCGCCGTCGCGTTCACCGCCATGAACGCGGCGAGGTTGGGGCCCTGGCGCGGCACGAACGTGGTGGTCAGCGAGAACGACGGGGTGTCCGTCCCCGGCATCTTGACCGACAGGTAGTACGGCGGCTGCTTGATGTTCCGCTCGCCCGACGACGGGTCGTTCGGGACGTTCCAGAAGTCCTGGCCGCCGTAGAAGGCGTTGGGGTCGGTGATGTGGTAGCGGGACAGCACGTCGCGCTGGACCTTGAACAGCGCCTCGGGGTAGCGGACGTGCTGCAGGAGCTGCGCCGACATCTCGGTCTTCGGCTTGAGGGTGCCGGGGAACGCCTTGCGCCAGGTCTGCAGGATCGGGTCCTGCTCGTCCCAGGCGTAGAGCCGGACCGTGCCGTCGTAGGCGTCGACCACCGCCTTGACCGAGTTGCGCATGTAGTTGATCCGGTCGCGCGGCTGCTGCACGGCCAGGCGCGGGTCGGTGGCGGTGTCCCGCGTCATCTCCTCGAGGCTCCTGCTCGTGGAGTAGGGGTAGGCGTTGGACGTGGTGTAGGCGTCGATGATCCACACCACCCGGCCGTCGACGATGGCGGGGTAGGCGTTGTTGTCCAGGCTGAGGAACGGCGCGACCTTGGCGACGCGCTCGGCCGGGTCACGCACGTACAGGATCTTCGACTTCTCGTTGACGTCGCCCGAGAGGAGCATGTTGATCTCGCCGTACTTGGCCGCATAGAGCAGCCGGTTGAAGAACGAGCCGACGGGCACACCGCCCTTGCCGGTGTAGGTCGTGTTCTTCTGGCCGGTGTTGCCGCTGCCGGGGTAGTCGAGCTCCTGCTCCTTGTCACCGCCCACGATGACGTACTCGGGCGCGGTCTCGGACTCGCCGTAGTAGATCCGCGACTCCTTAAGCCCGGTCTGCTGCACCAGGGGGCCGGTGACCGGCATGTCCTTGGCGGTGAAGTTGGGCAGGCCCTCGGCGTCGACCTCGTTGCCCGGCGCGGCCACGAAGCCGTAGCCGTGGGTGTAGACCAGGTGCCGGTTGATCCAGTTGTCCTGCTCCGGCGGCGGGCCGGTCAGCTCGCGCACCGCCACGACCGTGTCGCGCATGTTGCCCGACGCGTCCGGGTAGCGGTCGACGTCCAGCGGGTCATGGAAGTCGTAGAAGCCGCGGATCCGCTGCTTCTGCTGGTAGGTCTCGGAGATCAGGTTCGGGTCGAGCAGCCGTACGCCCGAGATCGAGGTGTCGGCGGTGACGTTGGCCTTGCTCGCGTCGCCCTGCGCCGCGTAGTCGATGACCTCGGCGTCGGCGACGTCGTAGGCCTTGCGGGTGGCGTCGATGTTCCGCTTGATGTAGACCTGCTCGCGCGCCTGCTCGTTCGGCTTGACCTGGAACTGCTGGACCAGGGCCGGATAGACCCCGCCGATCAGGATGGCCGAGAGCACCAGGAGGCCGAAGGCGACGCCGGGCAGCATGCCGCCGGGCCGTACGATCCCGGCGAAGAACAGCGCGGCGCAGATCAGCGCGATGATCGCCAGGATGGTCTTGGCGGGCAGCACGGCGCTGACGTCGGTGTACGAGGCGCCGTGCACGAAGCCCCGCTCGGAGAAGACCAGGCCGTAGCGGTCGACCCAGTAGGCGATCGCCTTCAGCAGCACGAACACCCCGAGCAGCACCGACAGGTGCACCCGGGCGGCGCGCGAGGCGTGCACGCCGGGCGACTGGAGCCGGAACCCGCCGTACAGGTAGTGCACGATCGTGGCCATGGCCGCCGACAGGATCACGGCGGTGAACAGGAAGTTCAGCACCATCCGGATGAACGGATAGGTGAACATGAAGAAGGAGATGTCCATGCCGAACAGCGCGTCGTTCTCGTTGAACGGCGTGGCGTTGACGAACTCCAGCCAGGTCTTCCACTGGTTGGCGAACGACGACCCGGTGAACAGGGCCAGGATCGCCATGCCGACCAGGAAGATCATTTTCCGGTGCGGGTCGAGGGCCATCCGGTAGCGGTCGGCGCCGCTGGCGCCGCCGAACATGCCGGGGCCGAACATCGGCCGCGTCCGGTAGGCCAGCAGCATGTTGCCGCCCACGATGCCGACCATCAGCAGCGCGCCCACGATGAAGAGCACGATCTGCGTGACGACCACACCGGAGAACACCTCGGTGTAGTCCACCGAGTCGTACCAGAGGTAGTCGGTGAAGACACCGGAGAACAGGAAGAAGAATGCCACGAGCGCGATGACGGCGATCGCGACAGGGAGCATCAGTCGCGGCCGGCGGGGCAAGCGCATCGCCCTACCGGCTCCGGGGGTCCGGAAGCTCAAGGCCAACCCCTTGTCAGAAGAGCACGGTCCGTGTCTGGCAACCTACACCGGCGGGGGTTCCGTCGCGTTCAACCGCTCGGTGCGGTGTGGACGACGGCGCCCGGAAGTCCGGCTATCAGTACGGCTAACGCACGGGAGGGCCGATCCGTGCCCCACCGGCCGCATTCGTCGCGCCGTTCTCCCGCTCTCCCGCACGTCCTCCGCGCCCCTGCCGCGCCCCGGGCCTCCGCCGTACGGTGCCCGGCCCGTCAGTTCGCCGAGCAGCGGGGGACGGTGCCCGAGCCGGTGCGCACCGCGTCGAGGGCCTGGACCGCTCCGTGCAGGGTCTCGACCTTGACCAGCGTGAGCCCGTCGGGAACCGCGGCGAGCGCCTCGGCGCAGTTGTCGGCCGGGGTGAGGAAGACGGTGGCCCCCGACTCGCGGGCCCCCACCATCTTCTGCTGGATGCCGCCGATCGCGCCGACCTCGCCGTCAGGAGTGATCGTCCCGGTCCCGGCGACGGACTTGCCGCCGGTCAGCGAGCCCGGGGTGAGCTTGTCGATGATCCCGAGGGAGAACATCATCCCCGCGCTCGGCCCGCCGACGTCGCCGACGCTGATGCTCACCTCGAACGGGAACCGGTAGTCGATGCCCATGGAGATGCCGACGACGGGCGTGCCGTCCGCGGCCGCGGCGGTCGGGACGGTCACGGTCGTCTCCTCGCCGTCCCGCTTGACGACGAAGGCGACCTGCTCGCCGGCCTTGTGCTTGCGGACGGTCGCCGAGACGGTCTCGCGGTCGGTGGCGGGCACCCCGTCCACCGAGACGAGCTCGTCGCCCTCCTCGAACTTCCCGTGGGCCGGCAGGCCCTTCTGCGTGGCGGCGACGGTCACGACGGAGGTGTAGGGGATCCGCAGCTCCTTCAGGGCCGCCGCGGTCGCGTCGTCCTGGGAGTTGCTCATCTCCTGGGTGTTCTGCTCCTCGACCTCCTCGGCGGTGGTCGCCGGAGGGAAGATCGTCTCCTCCGGAACCACCGCGATGGTCGGGTCCACCCACCCGCGCAACGCGGTGAGCAGGTCGATCCTGCTGCCGGGACCACCCTGGTAGGCCACCGTGACGAGGCTGAGGCTGCCGTCCGTCGGGTAGGTCCGGCGTCCCTCGATGTTGATCACCGGTGTGCCCTTGACGTCACCGATGGTGTTCTCGGTCGGCCCGGGGCTCAGCACGACATACGGCACCGGCAGCAGCGTGCCGACGACGCCCAGCACGAGCGTGAGGAAGCCGGCCACCATGAGGGTCAGCGCACGTCGGGACATGGGAGGAAGCCTATGCGGTCCCGGCCACCGGCCGAGATCGGCGGTACGGCCCGCGCGCCCTCACTCGCAGGCCCCGACCCACTCGGTCGTGCCGTCGGCGAAGAGCTGGTTCTTCCAGATCGGGACCTCGCTCTTGAGGTCGTCGATGAGGCGGCGGGAGGCGGCGAACGCCTCCTGCCGGTGGGGGCAGGAGACGGCCACGATGACCGCGATGTCCCCCAGCTCCAGGTCGCCCACCCGGTGCACCGCGGCCAGCGCGGTCACCGGGAAGTCGGCGGCGACCTTCTCGGCCACCCTGCGCAGGTGCTCCTGCGCGCTCGGGTGCGCCGAATAGGAGAGCCGGGCGACCGGCTTGCCGTGGTCCTGGTCCCGTACGGTCCCGACGAACAGGGCGGTCCCGCCTGCGGCGTGGTCGCCCACCGCCGCGAACACCTCGTCCAGGGAGAGAGCGCTGTCGCGAATTCCCAGCAGCCGGATGACGTCCACGCCGGAAAGCCTACCTTCCCGGCAAGCGGGGCTCCGGGGTGAGCCGGATCCGGCTCACCCCGCGCTCCGCCTCCCCGCGGGTGCCGCGCCCCGGCCGGTCGGCGGCGGACGCGCGGAGACCGGGACGCGCGACGGGCGACGGGCGACGCGCGGCCCGGTGCGCGCGGCGGACGCTAGGTGCGGCGCTTCTTGCGCGCGACGCGGACGATCGCGGCGGTGCCGAGGACCGCGACGGTCGCGCCGGCGGCGGTGAGCGTCGCGTCCTTGCCGGACAGGCGGCGGCCGACCACCGCGTGCCTGCCCTCGCGGAGCTCCAGGAGCTGCGCGAACGCTGCCTCGTTGGTCCACTGCGGCTTCCAGCCCGTCTCGCGGAGCGACGCGCAGTCGACCACCCAGGGGTAGACGACGTAGTGCAGGTCGGCGGCGGGCGCCGGGGTGATGCCCAGCCGGTGCAGGCGCTGGGCGGTGCCGAAGGTCAGTCCGGCGGGAAGCTCCAGCCGGCGCAGCCCGGAGATCTCCTCCACCTGCTCCTGCTCCAGCCATCCCTCGCCGCCCACGGCGACCACGCCGGAGACGGCGCCGAGCGCGGCCAGCTCCAGCGCGGAGACCAGGTCGTCGATGTGGCAGAACTGCCAGCGGGGGCTGCAGCCCTTCACGGTGAGCAGCCTCGGCGCCTCGAAGTGCCGGGTGACCACGCTGTCGATGCCCGGACCGACCAGCGCCGCGGGGCGGAGCACGGTCACCTCCAGCCCCGGGTGGCTGCGGAGCGAACGCCGTACCAGCGCCTCGATCTCCAGGTAGTCGCCGACCACCCCGGTGTCGGACTCGGCCGCGACGGGGGCGTCCTCCGGCAGCGGCACCTCGTTGTCGGGCGCCGCGCCGTACACCATGGCGCTGGTGACCAGCACGACGCGGCGCACCCGGGCCGCGGCGCTGGCGGTGAGCACCGTCTGCGCCGCGCGCAGGTTGTAGGCGCGCCTCTCCCCGGCGTCGGAGCCGAGACCGTAGTCGGCCGACAGGTGGACGAGCACGTCGATGTCGGAGATCCGGTTCGCCAAGAGCGGATCTCGGACGTCGATCACCCTCCACGTCACGTCGGGCACGTCGCCGCGCTGCTCGTCGATGGCCACGACTCTGCGGAAATCCGCAGACGAGGCGACCTTCGCGAGGAACGCGCGGCCGATGCCCGAGGCCGCGCCGGTGACGGCGACGACCGGGGGCCGGAGGCGTTTCGAGGTAGGCACCAGGTCCTCACTTTGCACTGATCCGCCGTGCGACGGATAACGTGGCGGATGTGGACTCCTCCATCCTGCATGAGGTAGAGCCGTGACTGACTTCCCAGGTCGGGAAAACGACCCCGACGAGAACCCGTTCGCCATGTTCGGCAACCCGGAGCAGATCGCGGCGGCCATGCGGCAGTTCGCCGACATGCTGTCCGCTCCGCAGGGAACCGGTCCCGTGAACTGGGACATGGCGAAGAACATCGCCCGCCACGCCGTGGTCGCCGGCGGCGACCCGAGCGTCATGGAGGGCGAGCGGCGCCAGATCGTGGACGCCCTCAACCTCGCCGACCTGTGGCTGAACGAGGTCACCGCCCTGCCCAGCGGGGTCGGCGCGCCCCAGGCCTGGAGCAGGTCGGAGTGGATCGAGAGGACCGTGCCCGTCTGGCGGCAGCTCTGCGATCCGATCGCCGAGCGCATGGTCGAGACCATGGGCGGCACCCTCGGCGCCGCCGGCCTGCCTGCCGAGGCGCAGGCCATGGCCGGACCGCTGATGGGCATGATGAAGCAGATGGGCGGGATGATGGTCGGCCAGCAGATCGGCCAGGCCCTCGGCTCGCTCGCCCGCGAGGTGATCGGCTCCACCGACATCGGCCTGCCGCTGTCCGACGACGCCGCCCTGCTGCCCGGCGGGATCGCCGCCTTCGGCCAGGGGCTGGAGACGCCCGCCGAGGAGGTGCGCCTGTACCTCGCCCTGCGCGAGGCCGCCCACCACCGGCTCTTCAAGCACGTGCCGTGGCTGCGCGGGCACCTGCTCGGCGCCGTGGAGGAGTACGCCCGGGGCATCACGGTCGACGTGTCCGCCCTGGAGGAGCAGCTGCGCGGCCTCGACCTCAACAACCCCGAGCAGCTCCAGCAGGTCCTCGGCGGCGGCAACCTGCTCAAGCCCGAGGAGACCGAGCGGCAGAAGGCGGCCCTGGTCCGGCTGGAGACGACGCTCGCCCTGGTGGAGGGCTGGGTCGGCACGGTGGTGGACGCCGCGGCCGCGGGCAAGCTGCCGTCGGCGGCGGCCCTGGGCGAGACCGTACGGCGCCGCCGCGCCACCGGCGGCCCCGCCGAGCAGACCTTCGCCACCCTCGTCGGCCTGGAGCTGCGGCCGCGCCGGCTGCGGGACGCGGCCGTGCTCTGGAAGACCCTGGAGGAGGACCGGGGCGTGGACGGCCGGGACGCGGTCTGGAGCCACCCCGACCTGATGCCCACCGCCGCCGACCTCGACGACCCGGCGCGCTTCGTCCGGGGCGAGCCCGACTTCGACCTGTCCCACCTGGAGGCCTCGCTGCGGGAGTCCGGCGACGACGGGACGGGGCGCGACGGCGGCGCCGGGAGCGGGGACGACACCGAGGACGACGGCAGGTGAGCCGTTCCGGTCTGCACGCCGACGCCCGTGCGGTGCTCGGCGCGTGGAGCGCGCCGAGCGACGCCGAGGAACTGCTGCGCAAGGAGTTCCTGGAACACCTGCACGCCCACCCCGACGGGATGTACCGCGAGTGCGTCCCCGGCCATCTGACGGCCACCACGGCGGTGCTGTCCCACGACGGCGCGCGGGTGCTGCTGACGCTGCACGGCAAGGCCGGGATGTGGCTGCCGATGGGCGGCCACTGCGAGTCCGGTGACCTGACGCTGGCGGAGGTGGCGCTGAGGGAGGCGACGGAGGAGTCCGGCATCCCCGGGCTGCGGCTGCTGCCCGGGCCGCTGGCGCTGGACCGGCACCGGGTCTGGTGCCATCCGCCGTTCAGCCACCACCTGGACGTCGAGTACGGCGCGGTCGCCCCGGCCGGGGCGGAGGCGGTGATCAGCAAGGAGTCGCTGGACCTGCGCTGGTTCCCGGTGGACGAGATCCCCGAGCCGAGCGACGAGGCCACCCGCCGCCTGGCGCGCCGGGCCCGCGAGGTGCTGCTCTCCGGCTGAATCCAGCCGTTTTACACGTCTTTCACGCCTCCTCGTATAGCGTCGTCCCCGGTACGGGGGGTGGTCGATGGAGCAGGGCAGCGCGGGGGTGGACACCGCGACCGACGGGAACGCCGGTGGCGTGATCGTGCTTCCCGCACGCCGCCGGTGGCGTGTCCCCCGGACTCTCGCGTGGGCCGCGGTCGTGCCGTTCGCCCTGTGGGCGGTCGCGCGGGTCGCGGGGCTGGAGCGCGGTTCGCTGCCGACGCAGATCATCACCGCGACGCCGTACGTGGCGGCGGGCTCGGTCGTCCCGGTGCTCGCCGGCGCACTCGCCCGCAGCCGGTCGGTCACCGCCGTCGCGCTGGTCGTCACGGCGGTGCTCGGCTCCAGCGTGCTGCCCCGGGCCGTGGGTTCCACGGGCGCGGAGGCCGGGACCGGGACGCCGCTGCGGGTGCTGACCGTCAACCTGCTGTTCGGCCGGGCCGACACGGGGGCCGTCATGGACCTGGTCAGGCGGTTGAGACCCGACGTGCTGAGCACCCAGGAGCTCACCCCGGAGATGGTGGAGCGGCTGGACGCGGCGGGGCTGGCGGAGCTGCTCCCGCACCGGGTGCTGGAGGCCGACTGGGGGGCGAGCGGCAGCGGCCTGTACTCCCGATATCCGATGACCCCGCTGAAGGGGCTGTTCCGGCCGGTCGGGCACAACATGCCCGCCGCCCGGGTCACGCCGCCCGGCGCCGGGCCCGTCGAGGTCGTCGACGTGCACCCGTACGCGCCGATCGGCGAGGAGGTGGACGAGTGGGCGGCGGGTCTGGACGCGCTCCCGCCCGCCTCCCCCGGCACGGTGCGCATCCTCGCCGGCGACTTCAACGCCAGCCTCGACCACGCGGCGATGCGCCGCCTCCTGGACCGGGGCTACGCGGACGCGGCCGACCGCACCGGTCAGGGCCTCGTCCCCACCTGGCCCGCCGGCCGGCGGATCCCGCCGATCATCACCATCGACCACGTCCTGGTGGACCGGCGGGTCTCGGTGAACGAGGTCAGCGTGCACACCCTGCCGGGCACCGACCACCGCGCCGTCTTCGCCGACCTCCGCCTGCCGTCCTGATCCGCCGGGGCTCCCCGCGGCGTGCGGGGCCCGTCCGGCGTCCGGAGGGCCCCTGGTCAGGCCGACAGCAGCGCCCGGGTGTTGTCCCAGCCCTCCAGACCGGGGTCGAGCCGGTGGAGGTCGCCGGGGGTGCGCAGGCGGTGCCAGCCGGGACCGGTGGCGACCATCCGGCGGCCCGGGGCCGCGGCGCGCAGGGCCGCGACCGGATCGGGATCGTCGAATCCGGCGTCGGCCCACTCGGGGTAGGGCAGGTGCGCGGCCACCGCCACGGCCCCGCCGTCCGCGGCCGGGCAGACGGCGATCCGCGCCCGGCCCAGCGCCCGGAAGAGCTTGCCGACCAGCAGAGGCGGCAGGTCGGGAGCGTCACCGCTGATCAGGACCGCCTGCCCGCCGTACGGCAGGGCGGCGAACGCCTCCGCCACCAGGGCCCCGCCGGACAGCCCGGGAGCGATCCCGATGACCGGCGTGCCCGGCCAGACGATCTCCTCCATCCCCGGCACGCTCGTGACCAGCACGGGCGTCACGAAGTCGAGCCCGGCGGCCAGTTCGTAGGTGTCCTCGGCGACGGCGGCCAGGAAGGCACCGGGGTCCACGCCCGGAGGGGCCGCGGACGCCATCGCCTGTGTGACGAGGACCGCGACCAGCCGATGCCCGCCGGCCGGGTCCGCCTCCGTCACCACTCCTGCGCGGCGCCGTTGGCCGCCGTGGAGAATCCTTCGAGGAACCCCCGCGCCCGCTCTGCCCTGGGGTAGCGTTCCACCAGGGTCCAGAACCGGGGCCCGTGGTTCGGCACGAGCAGGTGCACGAGCTCATGCATGATCACATAGTCGACCACCCAGGCCGGCATGCCCCTCAGCCGCGTGGAGATCCTGATGGTCCCGTGGTCGGGGGTGCACGAGCCCCAGCGGTGCCGCTGGTTGTCCACCCAGCGCACGCTCGACGGGCGTGCGCCGCCGTCGAGATAGCGTGCGGACAGCTCGTTGGCCCGCTCCAGCAGGTCGTCGTCCGAGGGGCGTCTTCGCTGCTCTTTCGCGGCGAGCCGGTCGAGCATCCGGCGCACCCACTGCTCCTCGTCCGTCCTGCTCAGGCCGTCGGGGAGCAGCACGATGGTTTTCTCGCCGTCGCGGTACGCGGAGACGGTCCGCCGACGACGAGAGCTTCGACGGACCTCGACTGTCTCGGGGGGCACCTATGCACGGTAGCCGAGAATGGTTAATCCCCACCAGAGGGCAGAGCACGTTCCTGCTGGTCAATCGCCGTTCGTAGATTGTTCAGTAAGACCGATCGGTTATGACCACGACTTATCGAATTAACGGGGATATCAGCCGTCCCAGGAGTTCCGGAATCGCGGGGAGCGGCCTTCCCGCCGGGCGTTCAGCGCCTCCAGCATGTCTCCGGTGGCCATCGTCACCGGCTGGGCCAGCGACTCCCAGCGCAGCGCGGCGTGGAGGTCCGCGTGGCCGCCGCCGGCGAGCGCGGCCTTGGTCAGCCGGGTGGCGACGGGGGCGTTGGCCGCGGTCATCGCCGCGATCCGGAGCGCCTCGGCCAGGAGGACGTCGCGGGGGAAGGCCCGGGTGACGAGTCCCATGGCGGCCGCCTCCGCGCCGGGCACCGTCCGGCCGGTCAGAAGCATCTCCCTGGCCGCGCCGATCCCGGCCGCCCGGGGCAGCAGGTAGGTCGCCGCCATGCCGGGGTGCAGGCCGAGCGAGGTGAAGGGGACGGCCAGTTCGGCGTCCTCGGCCGCGTAGACCAGATCGCAGGCGAGGGCGAAGCAGAGCCCTGCCCCGATGGCGGCGCCGTTGACCGCGGCGATGGTCGGCACCTCCAGATCCGCGATCGACAGCCAGGTCCGGTAGAACTCCAGCATCCGGTCGCGCAGGGCGGGCACGTCCTCCGCTCCCCGCTCGGCCAGCCAGGACAGGTCTCCTCCCGAGCAGAAGGCGCTTCCCGCCCCGGTGACGACCACGCACCGCACGCCCTCGTCCCGCCGCAGCCCGGCGACGGTCCGCCGCCACTGCCCGGTCATCCCGTCGGTCATCGAGTTGCGCCGGTCGGGACGGTTCAGGGTGAGCACCACGATGCCGTCGTCCCGCCGATCGACCAAGAGCTCGTCCATGCCGGGATCGTAGTGGAGACGGTCCCATCCGCCGCCGGGCCCGTGCGCCGCCCACGGCCGTCCCCGACCGGACCGGACGGGGACGGCGTGCCCGTGCCGGATGCCCCGGGGGACGGCCAGCGGGCACGGCACGGCCACCGACCACCGGACGGCCAGCGGGCACGGCACGGCCACCGGCGTCCACAGGCGGGAAGCGCAGGACGGGGTTTTCCACAGCCCTGCGGGAAGACCTGCCGGGGGCCTGCGGAGCCGTGGCACTCTGGCGTCTCTCCCGGGGTCCCCTGCGGAGTCCCGTCGCCCTCCCAGGAAGGACAGCGGATGAGGCCGCGCCTGAAGCCCGCGCTCCGCCGGATCCCCCGTGACGAGCGCACCCTGCAGTTCGGCGTGCACCCCCGGCACTCGGTCGTGCTGGCCGATCTCGAGCCCGAGGTCCGGCGCTGGGTCGAAAGCCTCGACGGAGTGCGGGACCTCACCGGGGTGCTGGCCGCCGCCGCCGAGGCCGGGATCGGTGAGGAGCGCGGCCGGGTCCTGCTCGACCGACTGGTCGCCGGAGGCGTGGTGGACGACGCGGGAGCGGCCCCGGGGCCACTCCGCACGCTCACCCTGGCCGAGCGCGACCGGCTCCAACCCGACCTGGACGCGCTCTCCCTCGTCCCCGGCACGACCGACGGCGGGCTCTCCGTTCTGGAGCGCAGGCGTGGCGCCCAGGTGCGCGTGTACGGCGCGGGCCGGGTGGGAGCTCAGATCATCGCCCTGCTCGCCGCCTCCGGAGTGGGAAACCTGTGCGTGGTCGACCCGGATACGGCGCGTCCCCAGGACGTCGTCCCCGGCGGGCTGACCCCCGCAGAGATCGGGATGAGCCGGCAGGAGGGCGCGGTGGCGGTGGCCAGACGGCTGGCGCCCGGCGTCACCTTGTGGACCGGGCGGGAGGCGGCCCATCTCTCCGACGGCGCCCGCCGCCCGGACCTGGTGGTGCTCGCCCCGGTGCGGCCGCTCGACGGCCTGCTGGTGCGCGACCTGGTCGACTGGCGGATCCCGCACCTGCTGGTGACCGCCTTCGAGGGTGCGGGGTCGGTGGGTCCGCTGGTGCTTCCGGGCCGGAGCGCGTGCCTGGACTGCCTGGACCTCACCCGGCGCGACCGCGATCCCGGCTGGCCGCTCGTCAGCGCCCGCCTGGGCGGTTTCCCGGTGGGCGAGATCGCCTGCGGGACGGTGCCGTCGGCGGTGACGGCGGCCATGGCCGCTGGTCACGCCCTCTCCTTCCTCGACGGACACGAGCCTCCTGTGACCAACCGCACAGTAGATGTATTGCCTGATTGGAGATGGAAGCAGCGATCCTGGAACGTTCACCCTAAATGTCGTTGCTTCCGAAACGAGTTCGGTTCGCCGACAATGGTCGCGGCGGCTACCTGCCGTTGACAGACACCACCGCGAAGGGAGGGAGCGGCGGTCGCTCTACGGGGGCACGCCGCAAACCAAGGTGAGTGACCTTCCGCGCCGCGCCGTCACGCGCTCCGCCAAACTGGCGGCTCTTCCCATCGGCTTCGCCGGACGCACCGCCCTCGGCCTGGGAAAACGCATCGGGGGCAAGTCAGCAGAGATCGTCGCCCAGGAGATCCAGGAGCGGACGGCGGAGCAGATCTTCAAGGTCCTCGGCGAGCTCAAGGGCGGGGCCATGAAGCTCGGCCAGGCCCTGTCCATCTTCGAGGCCGCGCTGCCGCCGGAGATCGTCGGGCCCTACCGGGCGACCCTGACCAAGCTTCAGGACGCGGCCCCGCCGCTTCCCACCGCGACCGTGCACAAGGTCCTCGCCGAGCAGCTGGGTGACGACTGGCGCGACAACTTCCGGTCGTTCGAGGACCAGCCCACCGCGGCCGCCTCCATCGGGCAGGTGCACCGGGCCGTCTGGCATGACGGGCGCACGGTCGCCGTCAAGATCCAGTATCCGGGGGCGGGCAAGGCGCTGCTGTCGGACTTCACCCAGCTCGCCCGCCTCGGGAAGCTCTTCGGGGTGCTGCTGCCCGGGCTCGACATCAAGACCGTGCTGGCCGAGCTGCGCGAGCGGATCGTCGAGGAGCTCGACTACCTGCGGGAGGCCGAGGCGCAGCACGCCTTCGCCCAGGAGTTCAAGGACGACCCCGACTTCCTGATCCCCGACGTCGTCGCGGCCAACGAGCAGATCCTGGTCTCGGAGTGGGTGGACGGCATACCTCTGTCGCGGATCATCGCCGGCGGGACCAAGGAGGAGCGCGACCGGGCCGGGCTGCAGTTCGTCCGGTTCCTGTTCTGCTCCCCCGCCCGGGTGGGCATGCTCCACGCCGACCCTCATCCGGGCAACTTCCGGATCACCGAGGACGGGCGGATGTGCGTGCTCGACTTCGGCGCGGTCAACCGGATGCCCGACGGCTACCCTCCCGTCTTCGGCGTCCTGACCCGTATCTTCAACCAGGGCGACATGGAGACCGTCGTCCAGGGCCTGCGCGGCGAGGGCTTCATCCTCCCGCACATCGAGGTGGACCCCGAGGCCCTGCGCGCCTTCCTCGCCCCCTACGTCGAGCCGACGGCCGTGGAGGAGTTCACCTTCAGCCGCGAGTGGCTGCAGGAACAGGCCGCCACGGCCACCGACCTGCGTCCCGGAAACGTGGTGCGCCAGCTCAACCTTCCGGCGTCCTACGTCCTCATCCACCGGGTGCACGCGGCGGGCGTGGGGGTGCTCTGCCAGCTCGGCGCCACCGCCCGTTTCCGTGACGAGGTCGTCCGCTGGGTCCCGGGCTTCGCAGACGAGGACCCGGGCGGGGCCCCCTGCGAGGACGCCATCGCGAGCTGAGCCTCCGCCCCGGCCTCCGGGGCGGAACGTCAACCGAGCGCGACGCCATCCCGTAGACCGGGGCACGACGCCGTCCAGGTATCACCCGGGCACGGTGTCGCCCGGAGATCAATCGGGCGCGGTGTCGCCCAGGGATTCGAGCAGCACGCGAAGCAGTCCGGCCAGCCGGTCGCGTTCGGCCGGCTCCAGAGCGGCCAGCAGCCGCGCCTCGTTGTCCACGTGCGGTCCGACCAGCCGGTCGATGAGCTCCAGCCCGCCGGGAGTGAGCCGGATCCGCACGGAGCGGCGATCCTCCCCGTCCCGGACCCGTTCGACCAGGCCCTTGGCCTCCATCCGGTCGATCCGGTTGGTGATCGCACCCGAGGTCACCATGGCCGCCTTGAGCAGCGCACCGGCCGTCAGCTCGTAGGGGGCGCCCGCGCGGCGCAGCGTGGCCAGCACGTCGAACTCGAAGGTCTCCAGCCCGTAGTCGGCGAAGAACTCCTTGAGCCCCCGGTTGAGCAGGCCGGACAGCCGGGAGATCCGGCCCACGATGCCCATCGGCCACACGTCGACGTCGGGCCGCTCCCGGGCCCACTGCGCCAGGACCATATCCACCGTGTCACTCATCGACGCTCCTCTCGACATGAACAGTCTCAATGTTAACAGAATTGACGTTCACATGACCGTCGTGCTTTTATCTCAACGTTGAGATTATCAATGAGAGGTGATCGGTTTGGCCATCATCGCCGCCCCGCACGCCGCGCGGCCCTCCACCGCGGGCACCGTCCTGCTCGCCGCCCTGGCACCGGCGAGCTGGGGCACCACCTACGTCGTCACCGCCACGCTGCTCCCCGCCGACCGCCCGCTCCTTGCCGCGACCGTGCGGGCGCTTCCCGCGGGGCTGCTGCTCCTGGCCGCCACCCGGCGGCTCCCCTCGGGCTCGTGGTGGTGGAGATCCGCGGTGCTCGGCATGCTCAACTTCGGCGCCTTCTTCCCCCTGCTCTTCTTCGCCGCCTACCGCCTGCCCGGCGGAGTCGCCGCCACGATCGGCTCGGTCCAGCCCTTGATCGTCGCACTGCTGTCGCTGCTGGTCCTGCGGGCCAGACCGGCCCGGGCCGCGCTGTACTCGGCGGTGGCGGGCACCGGCGGCGTCGCCCTGCTGACCCTGACCTCCCAGGCCCGGCTGGATCCGCTCGGCATCGCCGCCATGCTCGTCGCCACCTCGCTGATGGGGGCGGCCGTCGTCCTGGCCAAGAAGTGGGGGCAGCCCGAGTCCCCCCTCGTCATGACGGGCTGGCAGCTCACCGTCGGCGGGCTGGTGCTGGCCCCGGTCACCCTCGCCGTCGAGGGCCTGCCCGCCTCCGTCACCGGCGCGAACGTGGTCGGCTTCGCCTACCTGGGCGTCGTCGGCACCGCCCTCGCCTACGTCCTGTGGTTCCGCGGCATCGACGAGCTGCCGCCCACCTCGCTCTCCCTGCTGGGTCTGACCAATCCGCTGGTCGCCGCCGTCGCCGGATTCACCGTCCTCGGCCAGACCCTCACCGGCTGGCAGCTCGCCGGGTTCGCCGTCGCACTCGGCGCACTCGTCGCCGGACAGGCCCTGCGCGGCACTCCGTCCCCCGGCCGCGCAGCACCGTGAGCACAGGCGGCTCCGCCCGCACCGCCGGCACGGCGCCCGAGGATCCGGCCGGGAAACCGCGCCGGAACCGCACGACCCGCCGGAACCGCACGACCCGCGGGGACCGCACGACCCGCCGGAACCGCGCGACCCGCGGGGACCGCGGCAAAGGGAAAGGGGCGGCTCCGGCGGAGCCGCCCCTTCTTCGTGCCACGGGTGGTTCATCGGTCCCGTGCCCCCGCTCCCCCGGCGCCGGGCCCCGTCGGGCCCGGCACCCCGGGAGGCGCTGTCGACCCCGCACCGGCGATCCCCTTGATCACCGGCCCGGGGGACGTGGCCGCCCCCGCGGAGCCGGGGGTGCACACGGAACCGGGGATCAGACCAGGCTCAGGAGCGCCTGGCGCAGGCGGGCGGAGGCGCGTTCGGCGTCGCGCCGGGCGCGCCGGAGACGCTGGATGCCGGCCGCGCGGCGCTGCTCCTCCGCCTCACGGTGGAGGGAGCGTATTCGGTCCCGCACCAGTTCCTCATGCATAGATGGCAGGTCCAGGCCTCGGCTGGTGAAGTGGCTCATCGGAAGTGGTCCTCTCATGGAGCGGTCAGAACGTTCGGTTGATCATCGGGTCGGGCTGCGACCGGTCAGGCAGCGACCGGGGTCTTGCGGGGACGGCCGCGCGGACGCTTCCGCGGGACGATGACCCCCCGCAGGATGAGCTCTCCGCCCCAGACGCCCCACGGCTCCTCGCGCTCGAGCGCGCGGGCCAGGCAGGCCTGCTGGATCGGGCAGCCCCCGCAGAGCGCCTTGGCGAACTCCACGTCCTCCGGGGACTCGGCGAACCAGAGGTCGGGGTCGGTACGACAGGGGATCTCGGCTTCGTCGATCAGGTCCATGATCGTCTTGGCCCCCATCTGTGTCACCTTTCTGTTTGTGGTGTTGAACTGCGGTTACCTCGTGGGTGGGGGTCAGGATGGCGGACAAAACAAGAAGGCCGCGGATCCTGTCTGCGGATCCGCGGCCTGGAGGCTCTCCCTCGGTCAGGTCAAGTGACCTGAGGGTGGTGCCTCCAGGGGTGCGGACCGCGCAGCCCACCGTTTCCGATGCGCTTGGTCTGCTTGATCTGGTGTGCGTAGTCGCCGGCTTCCGCCACCGGGGCAGCGTCGGCCCCCGCCATCGGGAAGGCGGGCAGAGCGGCCCCACGGCCGGCCTGGACCTGGAAGAGGACGGACTTCTCCTGCCGCTCCTGACGCGTACGGACAGCCATGTCACCCGTAAGGACGGCCGGACGGTCGCCCGTCAGGACGGCCGGACCATCGAGAACAGGAAGAACGGCGCCGGTGCGCTCGGGAGCGCCGGTGCAGGCGGAAGTGAGCCACAGCTGGGCCGACATCATGTTGATCTTCACCGCGGACTCACCTCCATTCGTGGATCGCCGGACAGGGATGTCCGACTCGCATGACCATGACCCTAAACCCGGTTGCCGGGGGCGGGCAACATATTTTCTACCTGCGGTTTTACGGCTCCAGGACGCGGATCATCGCCTCCTGCACCACCGACACCGCCAGTTCGCCGGAGTGGGTGAACATCTGTCCCCGGGCCAGTCCCCGCGCGGCCCCCGACCAGGGCGACTCCTGGGCGTACAGCATCCAGTCGTCGACCCGGAAGGGCCGGTGGAACCACATCGCGTGGTCCAGCGAGGCGCCGGAGACGTTGGAGGCCCCCCACGCGAGACCGTGGGTCAGCAGCACCGTGTCGACCAGGGTGAAGTCCGAGGCGTAGGCGGCCAGGACCACGTGGAGCAGCGGGTCGTCGGGCAGGTCCGTGTCGTAGCGGAACCACACGTTCGTCTCCGCCCCGCGCAGCTCGGGGTCGCGGTGGGCCTCCCAGGTGAGCGGGGTCACGTAGCGGGCGTCCACCGGGCGCGGCCGGCTCAGCCACTCCTTCCACTGCGGGGCGTCCCCCAGCACCTCGCGCATCCGCTCCTGGAAGGTGGGCAGCTCCTCCGGCGCCGGCACCTGCGGCATCGCCGCCGCCTGGTGCTCGACGCCCTTCTCCGTGACGTGGAAGGAGGCCGACATCGTGAAGATGGCCTTGCCGTGCTGCACGGCCACGACCCGGCGCGTGGTGAAGGACCGGCCGTCGCGGACCCGCTCGACGTTGTAGACGATCGGGATCGCCGGATCGCCGGGCCGGATGAAATAGGCGTGCAGCGAGTGGACGTTCCGGTCCCCCGGCACCGTACGGCCCGCGGCGACCAGCGCCTGGGCGGCAACCTGGCCGCCGAAGACGCGCTGGATGCGCTCCTTGGGGCTGCGCCCCCGGTAGATGTCCAGCTCGATCTGCTCCAGGTCGAGCAGGTCCAGCAGCTCCTTGAGCGCCTCGTTCACGCGTCCTCCGTCTTCTGTGTGGCGGCACGGCAGAGTGCGAGCACCGCCTCGCCGTACCGCTCCAGTTTGACGCGTCCTATGCCCGTTATCGCCATCAGGTCCTGTTCTGAGACGGGCGCCCGTTCCGCGATGGCCTGCAGCGTGACGTCGGTGAAGACCACGTAGGGGGGCACCTTGGCCTCCTTCGCGGCGGCCGTGCGCCACGCCCGCAGGCTCTCCAGCAGGGCCGGGTCGTAGTCGACGGGGCAGGAGGCGCACCGGCCGAGCTTCTGCTCGGCGGCGGAGGTCAGCGTCTTGCCGCAGACCCGGCAGCCCACCGGAGCCGCCACGGTACGGCGCCGCGCGGGGGCGACCGCGGGCCGGTCGCCCGCCGTACGGCCCGGCGCGGCCGTCCGGCCGCCGAGCCCGTCGAGGAAGCGGGAGGGGCGGCGGGGCCGGCCGCCCGGGGAGCGCGCCAGGGCCCAGGAGAGCCCCAGGTGGACCCGGGCCCGGGTGATGCCGACGTACAGCAGGCGCCGCTCCTCCTCGACCTGCTCGGGCGTCCTGGCGTGGATGATCGGCAGCGTGCCGTCGGTGAGCCCGGCCAGGAAGACCGCGTCCCACTCCAGGCCCTTGGCCGCGTGCAGGGAGGCCAGCGTCACGCCCTCGACCTCCGGCGCGTGCTGCTCGGCGGCCCGCCGCTCCAGCTCGGCGACGAAACCCGGCAGGTCGGCGCCCTGGGCCGCCAGGTCCTCCGCCAGCTCGGCCAGGGCCTTCAGGGACTCCCATTCCTCCCGGGCCCTGCCTCCGGCCGGGGGCTCGGGGGTCAGCCCGATGCCGGACAGGATGTGGTGCACGGCCGGCGCCAGGTCGTCGCCGGCTCCGGCGGAACGGGCCGCGCCGCGCAGCAGCACGACCGCCTTGCGGACCTCGGGGCGCTCGAAGAACCGGTCGGCGCCGCGCACGAGGTACGGGACGCCCGCCTCGGCGAGGGCCTGCTCGTAGACCTGCGACTGGGCGTTGATCCGGAAGAGCACGGCCATCTCGCGCAGCGGGACGCCGCGGTCGGCCAGGGCGCGCACCGCGCGGGCGATGCCCGCGGCCTCGGCGGGCTCGTCGGCGTACTCGGTGAAGGCGGGCTCGGGCCCGTCGGGGCGCTGGGCGACCAGGGAGAGCCGGTGCGGGGAGCGCGCCACCTCCAGGACCCGGTTGGCCAGGGAGACGACCTGGGGCGTGGAGCGGTAGTCCCGCACCAGCCTGACCACGGTGGCACCGGGGTACTCGACCGGGAAGCCGGTCAGGTAGTGGGAGCTGGCCCCGGTGAAGGAGTAGATCGTCTGATTGGGGTCGCCGACCACGCACACGTCGTCGCGGTCGCCCAGCCAGGTGTCGAGCAGCAGCTTCTGCAGCGGGTTGACGTCCTGGTACTCGTCGACGACGAAGTAGCGGTACTGCCGGCGGATCTCGGCGGCCACCTCGCCGTGCTCGGTCATCAGCGCGGCGGTGAGCTCCAGGATGGTCTCGAAGTCCACCAGGTGCCGCTCGCGGCGGAGCGCCTCGTAGGCGTCGTAGACCCGGGCCATCTCCTCGGCCGGGATCGGCGGCGTGCGGCCGATCTTCTTCACGGTCTCGGCGTAGTCCTCGGGGTGGATCTGGCCGGCCTTGGCCCACTCGATCTCGGAGGCGAGGTCGCGCGGCTCCGCCTGCGCGGCCTCCCGTCCCGCGGAGCGGCACACGGCGCGCAGCAGCGGCACCTTCGACTCGATCACCGCGGGCGGATCGCCGCCGATGACCCGCGGCCAGAAGTAGGTGAGCTGGCGGAGGGCGGCGGCGTGGAAGGTGCGCGCCTGCACCCCCGGCGCGCCGAGCGCGCGCAGCCGCTGCCGCAGCTCTCCGGCCGCCCGTGTGGTGAACGTCACGGCCAGCACGCCCTGGGCGTCGACCACTCCGCTGTGCACGGCGTACGCGATGCGGTGCGTGATCGCCCGTGTCTTGCCGGTGCCCGCCCCGGCCAGGACGCAGACGGGGCCCCGCACGGCCTCGGCGACCTCCCGCTGCTCGGGATCCAGTCCCACCAGCACGTCAGCGGGCTCCATGGGAGGACTCCTTACCACAGCGGTCGACGGGCCGGCCGGTCCCGTCCGTCCGGGGCGGTGACCGGTCCCGCCCATTCTGGCATCACCCCGCGTGCCGGCCGGCGCTCCGGCTGAGATGCGCAAACAGCGCCTCTTCCTCCACAATGGGATACTCAAGCAAGCCCCGGGGGAAAGGAAAGACGTCCGTGCGAACTGCGGCAACCGTGAGTGCACTCGCCCTGGCGACGTTGGTGCTCGCCCCCTCCGCGGTGCACGCGGCCCCTGCCACGCCCGACTCCTCGGCCGCGCCAGGTTCCTCGGCCGCGCTCGCCGCCGGAGCCGCGTTCTCCTCCTCCACCGCGCCGGGCTCCTCCGCCTCGAAGCAGGCCGACCCGGCGCCGTCCTCCTCCCCGTCCGCCACGCCCTCCGCGCCCGCCACGGCGGCGGACCCCGACGACCTGGTCCAGGGCACCATCGTCGACACCGTCGCGTACGGCAGGCACGCCCGCCAGCGCATGGACGTCTGGCACCAGGCCGACGACCTGCGGCGGCCGGGGGTCTTCCTGATCCACGGCGGATGGTGGTCGTCGGGGGACAAGAAGTACATGACCGCGGTGAGCCGGAGCTACGCCGAGCTCGGATACACGGTCTTCAACGTCAACTACCGGCTCTCGGGCGACGCGGCCTGGCCGGCGCAGCGCGTCGACGTCATCGACGCCATCGCCACCGCGCGGCGGCACGCCGCCCTGTGGTCCTTCGACCCGGACAACTACGTGGTGGTGGGGTTCTCGGCCGGCGGCCACCTCGCCACCGCGGTCGGCACCTACAAGACCGGCGGGCTGCCGGGGCTGAAGGGCGTCGTCGGCATCTCGCCGGTGGTCTCCCCGCTGACCGCCTACCTCGACGGGGCCGAGAGCCTCGACGTGAACAAGCGCAAGCTGCGCGAGGCGGCCATCCGGCTCGCCGGCGGCTGCGAGCCCGCGGGCAAGTGCGCCAGGATCTGGCAGAGCATGGAGGTGCCGGAGCACGCCAGCCGCGGCGACGCGCCCGTGCTGAGCGTGCACTCGGCGAACGAGTTCGTGCCGCCGAGCCACAGCGTCCAGCTCCAGGACCGCCTCCGCCAGGTCGGGGTCGAGGTGACGGTGCTGACCGAGCCGGGTGTCAACCACAGCTCGCCGCTCTACCGGATGCCCGGCGTGGCGGAGAAGGTCCAGGAGTGGATCGCGGGCAAGGTCCTTTAGCTCATCGGGAAGACCGCGGACGTCTCCCGTGTTGCCAATGAGCGCGAACACCACGTGAGGGGATTATCAACGACATGGCGCTCACCGTTTACACCACCAGCTGGTGCGGCCCCTGCAAGCGGCTGAAGTCCCAGCTGACCCGCGAGGGCATCACCTACCGGGAGATCGACATCGAGCGGGACCCCGCGGCCGCCGAGTTCGTCATGAGCGTCAACAACGGCAACCAGACCGTGCCCACGGTCGTCGTGGAGTCACCCGCCGGTCAGGTGGCTCTGACGAACCCCTCGGTCGCCGAGGTCAAGCGGCTGCTCGAGAGCGCCGCCTGAGCCGTTCCCTGCCGGTCGTGTGACGCGCCGGTCCGCCCGTGGAGCACGGTGGCCTTCCGGGTTCTCCTCCGGTCGTGATCCCGCTCTACCGCGGGCCGGCGCCGCTGGTGGTGCTGCGGATCGAGGCGCCGTTGCGGTCGGCCGTGAAGAGCACCTCCTCGAAGAGGACCTTGCCGGAGCCGTCGGTGTAGGCTCTGATGATCTTCATGCTGGCGCCGTTGATGCTGGCCTGCGCCTGGGTCCGCTCCCAGAGCGCTCCGTCGTCGGCCAGGGCCGTCCCGGAGGCGCCGAGCGCGATGGCCGGGGCCACCGCCCCGACGGCGATGAGGCGGCGCACTGTCTTCTTGATCATTTGTTTTCCCTTCGCAAGGGCTTGCAGGGGTGACGAGGGACCGCGTCCTCCCGCCGGGGCGGGAAGCACGGCGTGGTCTCCGCCCGTGCGTCATCGGTCACGGCGACAGCCCACCCGGGGTCCGGGCGGGATCCCGCCGACGCGCGAGCAGAGGATGCTCGGCCGTCAGGCTCCGGTTGCGGCGACGGCTCAGTCGGCTCCATTGGAGGCGCCCTTCGGACCGGCCTTCAGAGACGAGTCGCTCTGGCTGACGCCGTCGCTGTAGCTGTCCGGCTCCTCCTCGGAGCCGCCGTTCCGCGAGCCGCCGTCCTGTGCGGTGCCGTTCCGGCCGGGTGAGTCGCCGTTCCGACCCTGTGCGGTGCCGTTCCGCGAGCCGCCGTCCTGTGCGGTGCCGTTCCGGCCGTCGTGCGCTCCGCCGTGCTCGTCGCAGGCCATGGCCGCGAAGGGCGCCGAGAGAACGACCGCGACGGCGGCGGCTCCCGCGAGGACGGCTCGGGACGATGCCTTGCCCATGGGTTTCTCCTCCTTTCTCCACACGGTCCCCTGATCAAGGGCGCATCCGGCACCGATCTCGACCGCCGGTGACGAGGCAGGCCGAACGCAAGCACTCAATACCCGTACGCCACCGGCGAAACACGTAGAGTAACGATTGCATCGCTGAAAGTAAACGACAGGTGGGGGTGGCGCGGTCCGGCGTCACATTCCGTGAGCGGCGCACCCGCCAGGCGGGGCGCATCGGCCGCCGATCCCCGGTCCCCGCCGAGGGCCGCGCCCGCACCGGGCGGAGGCGGGCCCGGCCGCGCTCACCAGTCCCCGTGGAGCTCCTGGCCGTACCAGGTCTCGATCAGCCGGCGCGCGATCGACACCGCCGGGGGCAGCATCACCTCGCCGCGCTCGAGCGCGGCCAGCAGCTCCGCCCGGGTGAACCAGCGCGCCTCGGCGATCTCCTCGCGGTCGAGGACGAGGTCGGTGGAGACCGCCCGGGCGAAGAATCCGAGCATCAGGCTGCGCGGGAACGGCCAGGGCTGACTGCCCAGGTAGCGGGGGGCGGTGACCCGGACGCCGACCTCCTCGGCCACCTCCCGGACCACCGCGTGCTCCAGCGACTCTCCGGGCTCCACGAACCCGGCGAGCACCGAGAACCTGCCCTCGGGCCACTGCGGCCCCCGGGCCAGCAGGCACCGGTCCTCGCCGTCGTGGACCAGCATGATCACCGCGGGGTCCACCCGGGGGAAGTGCTGGCTGCCGTCCCGCGGGCAGACCCGCACGTGCCCGCCGCTCCGGACCTCCGTACGGCTCCCGCAGCGCGGGCAGAACTCGTGGGTGGAGTGCCAGGACTCCAGGGCGACCGCGTAGACCAGCAGCCCGGCGTCCAGGTCTCCCAACAGCGCGCCGACCTGGCGCAGCCCGGCGGTGACGGTCGTGCCGTCAGGCCAGGAGGCCGGGTCGAGCGGGGGGACGGGCCGGGGCGCGGGCCCGGCGCCCGCGGGCTCCTCTCCCGGGGCCGCCACCGCGAAGTAGGCGGTCCCGTCGGCGTCCACCCCGAGCAGGTAGCGCTCCCCCTCCGGCGCGTCGCCCGGGGGCAGCAGGACCAGCTCGGCCGTCTCGCCCCTCCGCCGGACCGGGGCCCGCCCGTCGCCGATCACCAGGACCCTGGTGCCGGGGTCCGCCCACGCCCTCTCGAGCCACTCGGCGTCGCCGCGGCGCGCGGCCGACCGGTCGATGGCGCCGCGCGCGAGCAGCAGCCGCCCCAGTAGTCCTTCGTCCGTCCTGATGTCCACGCCGTCCCGCCCTCCCCGAACCGCACACATCCTAACGACGTGCGGGAGGGGGACCGGCTCCGCCGTGGCGCGCCGCCGCCGGGGTCCCGGCGGCGACGCCGCGGAGTGGGGGTCCCCGGCCGCCGGAGCGCTCAGGTCGCGCGCAGCCGGTAACCGGAGCCCCGCACGGTCTCGATCCGCTCGGCGCCCAGTTTGCGGCGCAGGTAGCGGACGTAGACGTCCACCACGTTCGAGCCGGGGTCGAAGTCGAAGCCCCACACGTGGCTGAGGAGCTGCTCGCGGGTCAGCACCTGGTCGGGATGGCGGAAGAAGACCTCGGCCAGGGCGAACTCCCTGGTGGACAGGTCCACCGACCGTTCCCCGGCGTGGGCGCGGCGGGTCCGCAGGTCCAGGCTCAGGTCCCCGGCCCGCAGGATGGTCGCCTCCGGCGTGCGCTCCGCGCGCAGCCGCAGCCGCACCCGGGCCAGCAGTTCCTCGAAGGCGAAGGGCTTGGCCAGGTAGTCGTCGGCTCCGCCCTCCAGTCCCGCGACCGTGTCGGCGACGCCGTCCCGGGCGGTCAGGATGATCACCGGCAGGGCCGTGCGCTCCTCCCGCAGCCTCCGCAGGACGGTGAAGCCGTCGGCCAGGGGCAGGCCGATGTCGAGGATCATCAGGTCGTACCGGCCGCTGCGCGCGTGCTCGTAGGCCGCCAGGCCGTCGCCGACGACCGTCGTGGTGAACCCGTTGCCGCGCAGTCCCTTCTCCAGGAAGGAGGCGATCCTGTCCTCGTCCTCGGCGATCAGGATGCGGTTCACGGTGCCTCCTCGCAGGGGAACACGATCGAGAAACGGGCCCCGCCGCCGTCGGCGTCCCCGGCCCGCACGGTCCCGCCGTGGGCCTCGGCGATGGAGCGGACGATGGCCAGGCCGAGCCCGGCCCCGTCGTGCGACCCGGTACGGCCGGCGCCGCGCACGAACCGCTCGAAGATCCGCTCCCGGTCGGCGGGCGGCACGCCCGGGCCGCTGTCGCGCACCCACAGCTCGACGGCGCCGTCCCGTACGGCGGAGCCGACCGCGACGAGGTCGTCGGGCCCGGTGTGCCGCACGGCGTTGGCCACCAGCTGCATGAGCGCCTGGGTGAGGCGCTGCCGGTCGGCCAGGACGCGCTCCTCGGCCACCTCGTCCACCCGCCAGCGGCGCTCCCCCAGCGCGCGGGCCTTGGCCACGACGCTCACCGTGAGGTCGGCGAGCTCCACCTCGCCGAGGGCCAGGAAGCCGGGCTGCTCGGACTTGGCGAGGGTCAGCAGGTCGTCCACGATGCGGTTCATCCGGTCGAGCTCGTCGGTGACCAGGGCGAGGGTCTCGGCGCGGTCGGCGGGGTCGTCGCCCATCAGCTCCAGGTGCCCGCGGACGACGGTGATCGGGGTGCGCAGCTCGTGCCCGGCGTCGTCGAGGAACTCGCGCTGGACGGCGAAGGCCCGCTCCAGCCGGTCGAGCATGTGGTTGAAGGTCTCCGCCAGAGCCGACACGTCATCGTCGCCGGTGACGGTGAGGCGGCGGCTCAGGTCGCTGGAGTCGCTGATCCGCTCGGCCGTCAGCCGCACCATGCGGACGGGCGCGAGAACCCGCCCGGCCACGAACCAGCCGACCCCGCCGGCCAGGGCCAGCGCCGCCAGCGCGGTGAGCCCGAGCACGCCCACCGCGTCGACGACGGCGCGCCGCTCCCTGTCGTGGAAGACGACGATCGCGAGGGTCCCGGCGGTCCGCCCCTCGGAGAGCACCGGGACGGCCGCCCACCGGACGGTGCCCGCCGCGCTCTCCGCCCAGTCCTGGACGGGGGCGGTCGCGGCGGCCATCCGGGCCACCAGCGCGTCGTCCTCGTCGAGCCGGGCCGGCGGGTCCGCGAAGGACCGCCAGCGCACCCTCCCGTCGACGATCACGAAGAACGTCTCGTTCCTGTCCGGCACGTTGACCTGCAGATAGTTCTTGAGCAGGTCCTCGGGGGCCGCGGCGGACGCGGCCGGAGAGCCCGCGTACTGGCGGAGCTTCTCGGCCTCGTTGACGAGTTCGGCGCCCACCCGGTCGTTCATGCGGTCCAGCAGGATGGTCCAGGTCGCGAAGACGGACACCGACAGGGCGAGGCCGACGACCGCGAGCATCCAGCCCACGATCCTTGCTCTGGCGCTCACGTCTCGGTCATCGCCGTCTCAGTCATCGCCGTCGTCGTCTCCGCCGTCGTCGTCATCGTCGTCGCCGTCCCCCGGCACGGGGGGCGGGGGCTGCACCCGCTCGGCCCGCCGCTGCGGGGAGGCCGACGCGTTGCCGGAGGGCCGCGCCGGGGAGGCCCCCGGGTCCGGGGAGCCCGTCGCCGCGGGCCGGTCCGCCGGGCCGTCCGGCGCGGCGGCGCCGGATCCGGGACCGCCGGCCGTGGAGCCGTCCGGTACGGTGCCGTCCGGCGCGGCGGTGCCCGTCCCGGAGGCGTCCGGCGCCCGCGGGGAGGCCGTCGGCCCGGCACCGCCGGGGCCCGTGCCGGAGCCGCGGTCGACCACGACCGCGGGCCCCAGGTCGGGGGCGCCGCCACCGGCCAGCGCCAGCGCGCCGGCCATCGCGGCCACGGCGGCGAGCGCCCCGGCCAGGATGACGGCGGCGGAAGTACGGCTCATGATGTCCACCGTAGGCGGCGCCCCAGGAGAGCGAGGTGAGACGCTGATGAGAAGGCTCTCATCTTCCGCGAACGGGACATGCGCCGCGATTGCCCGCTCCCGCCACATGATGATCTCCATCCGGCTAGGATGCTGCTGGTTAGGTTAGCCTTACCTGATATCGGGGGTCCGCATTGCGGCTGTACCTCACCGCGCTCAAACCGACCGACTCCGTCACCGACGGTTTCCTGCCCGCCGCCCGCGCGCTGGGCTGCGAGGTCACGATCCTGACCGACCGGCCCGGGCAGTACGCCGCGGCCGGCGTCGAGACGCTCGCCTGCGACGTGCGCGACGCCCGGGCGGTGATCGACGTCATCGCGCACCACCACCCGCCCGCCGCCGTCTTCTCCAACTCCGACCACATCCAGGCCGAGACCGCGCTGGCCGCCGCCTACTTCGACCTGCCCGCCAAGGACTGGCGGGCGTGCGTCGCGGCCAAGAACAAGGCGCTCACCCGGCGCCGGCTGGCCTCGGCCGGGGTCGAGACCGTCCGCTCCCTGCGGCTGGCGCCGGACGGGCCGGTCCCCGCCGCGGACGTGCCGCTGCCCGCGGTGGTCAAGCCGAGCCAGGGCGTGGCCAGCGAGGACGTGGTGCTGGTCCGGGACGCCGCGGAGCTGGCGGAGGCCGTACGGGGGATCCGCGCGCGGCGGCCGGGCGAGTCCCTGGTCGCCGAGGAGTACCTCGACGGCCCGCTGCACACGCTGGAGACCCTGGGCGACGGCCGGACCGTCCGGGTGCTCGGCGGATTCCGGACCACCCTGGGCCCGCTCCCGCACTTCGTGGAGGAACGCCTGGACTGGGCGCCGCCGCCCGGGGCCGAGCACGTGCTGCGGGCCCTGTCCGCGCTGGGCGCGGGCTTCGGCGCCTGCCACACCGAGTACGTGATGACGGCGGCCGGGCCGCGGATCGTCGAGGTCAACTACCGGGTGATCGGCGACCACTGCGACTTCCTGCTCGCCGACCTGCTCGGCGTCCCGCTCTTCGAGCTGATCCTCGGCGTGCACCTCGGGCGGGACCTGCCGGAGGACCTCGGCCCGGACCGCGCCGCCGGGCACGGGACCGCCCTGAGCCTGGTGGCGGAGCGGTCGGGGACCGTGACGCGGGCCCCCCGCACGGCCGAGCCCGCCCCCGGCGCCCCGGTGCGGCTGTGGCACCGGCCGCTGCGCGCGGTGGGCGACCGCGTCGACCGCAGCCACACGAACCGCGACTACCTCGGCATCGTCCGCGCCATCGGGCCCGACCGGGCGAGCGTGGACCGGGCCGTCACGGACTTCACCGCCGCCGACCCGTGGGTGGTCTCGTGATCGCCGAACGCCTCGCCGGGGGCCGGGAGCCGTATCTCGCGGCCCGGGTCCTGGACGCGCTGCTGCGCGAGGACTACGGCGGCCTGTCCGGGCGGGTGACCAGGAGCAGGAACGGCGTGGCCCTCGGCCTGCCGGGCGGGCGCCTCGTCCGGCTGGTGCCGGGCTCGCCGTTCCAGGACTTCACGGTGGCACCGGAGGAGGTCCTGCGCCTGGTGGAGGTGCTCGGCGCGCTGCGGGCGGTCGCGCACCCGGCCGACGCCCCCGGGGTCGAGGCCTTCGCCCGGGAGTGCCACGAGGCGCTGCGCGCCCTCGAACTGCACGACGCCCGCCGCGAGGAGGTGCTCGCCCGCCTGTTCCGCCGCGCGGCCGGGCCGCCCCTGGACGGGCCCGCGGCCGGCCACGGCGCCCCCGGCGGCCGCGACGACCCCGGCGGCGTGAACCTGCGCTACGAGGCGCTGGCCGCGTTCGTCGACCACCCGGTGTACCCGACGGCCCGCTGCCGGGCCGGGCTCTCGGAGGAGGAACTGGCGGCGTACGCGCCGGAGTTCGCGCCGAGCTTCGAGCTGCGCTGGGCGGCCGTGCCCCGCGAGCGGGTGACCGGGGCACCGCCGGCGCAGGCCCCGGACCCGTCCCGGGTCGGGCTGGCCGCGGAGCTCACGGACACGCACGTGCTGTTCCCGGTGCACCCGCTGGCGCTGCCGGTGGTCCGGCGGATCCCGTGGGCGGTCCCGGCGCCGGAGCCGTACCTGACCGTCCGGCCCACGCTGTCCATGCGCACGGTCGCCGCCGGTGCGCGCACGCATCTGAAACTGCCCCTGCCCACCAGCACGCTGGGCCTGCGCAACCGGCGCTCGATCAAGCCGGGGACGCTGGCCGACGGGGCGCGGGCCGAGCTGCTGCTGCGCGAGATCGCCGGTCCCGGCATCCTGCTGGCCGACGAGCAGAGCTACGCCCACGCCGGGCACGAGTACCTGGGCTGGCTGGCCCGCCGCCTCCCGCCGGGCGAGCTCGTCCCGGTCGCCGCGCTGCTCGCGCCGCTGCCCGGCGGCGGCACGGTCGCCGAGGCGCTCGCCGCGCGGCGGCACGGCGGAGGCGGCGGGGCCGTGGGAGCCGCAGGGCCGGCGGAGGCCGTGGAGGCGCTGCTGACCGAGTACCTGCGCCTGCTGTTCGCCACCGGCGTGCGGCTCTTCGTCCGGTACGGCGTCGCGCTGGAGGCCCATCAGCAGAACCTCTCGCTCGTGCTCGACGGCCGCCCGCTCCGGCTGCTGGTCAAGGACAACGACGGCCTGCTGGCCTCACCGGGGCGGCTGCGGGACGCGGGGATCGCCGTGCCGGACTTCACCGACGAGCGCATGCTGACCGACGACCCGCACGCGCTCGCCGACGTGTTCGTGACCATCACCCTGCACCTGGCCGCCGCCGCGCCGGTCTTCGGGGCGCTGCCGCCCGCGCGGGCCGCCCGGCTGCTGCGGGACACGCTCGCCGAGGCGCTGGAGCCGTACGGCGAGGACCCGATGGCCCGGCTGCTGCGGGCCAGGACCATCGACGCCGCCCGGCTCGTCGGCAAGTCGATGGTCACCGCCGGGACGCTGGTGGACAAGGCGCGCACCGGCGCGCGCGACGTGAACAAGTTCTACGGCGCCAGCGGCCCCAACTACCTCCGTCATCCTCCCGCGGCCATCCGGCCCGTGATCACGCAAGGGACCCCATGAACGGCCTCGTTCCCGGCTCCTCCGGCGCCACCGACACAGCCGATATATCCGACACAGCCGTCGCCGCCGAGGAGGCGACGCTGGCCGCGCTGCTGCGCTGCGCCCTGCGGGAGGTGGCCGGACCGCGCGGGCAGACCTGGCGCGACGGGCCGTACACGCTGCTCCGCCTGGCGGGCACCCTGCTGCGGGTGCGGACGCACGGGGGGCTCGCGCTGCGCTTCACCGGCCCCGCCGAATGGCGCCACGACGGCCGCTGGCGGCCGCTCTCCTCCACCCGGCTCGTCCGCCTGGTGGAGGCCGAGCTGGGCGGCGGCGAGGAGGAGTTCGCCGCCCAGGTGGGCTCCAGCAGGAGGGCCATGGCGGCGCTGCTGGCGGCCCGGCGGCCCGCCGCCGCCCCGGCCGACCCGTGGCTGGCCTCCGAGCAGGCGCTGGTCTTCGGGCACCCGTTCCACCCCAGCCCGAAGGCCCGCGGCGGCCCGGCGGGCGGCCCCGGAGGCGGCACGGCGACCGGTGCGGCGACCGAGACCGGCACGGCGACCGGAATCGGCACGGCGACCGGTGCGGGGGAGGCCGCGACCGGCCGCGCGGACTGGCTCGCGTACGCGCCGGAGGCGCACGCGAGCTTCCCGCTCCGGCTGCTCGGCGTCCGCTCCGACGTGCTGGCCGGGGCCGGACAGACGGCGGTCCTGGACGCCCTGGGCGAGGCGCCGCCCGGCTACGCGCTGCTGCCCGCGCACCCCTGGCAGCTCGACCTGCTCGCCGCCGAACTGGCCGCGCCGCTGGCCGACGGGCGCCTCGTCGACCTGGGGTACGGCTCCCGCCCCGCGGTCCCCACCTCCTCGGTCCGCACGGTCTACGCGCCGGAGATCGACCGGTGCCTGAAGTTCAGCCTGGACGTGCGGATCACCAACTGCGTCCGGAAGAACTCCTGGTACGAGCTGGCCGGGGCGGTGGAGCTGACCACGCGCCTGGAGCCCGTGTTCCGGCGGCTGGCCGAGGAGTTCCCCGGCACCCGCTGGCTCCCCGAGCCCGGTTACCGCTCGGCGGGCCTCGGCACCCGGCTCCTGGAGGGGCTGAGCGTGATCGTCCGGGAGAGCCCCCTGCGGGTCTGCGGTCCCGGGGTGACCCCGCTGCTCGGCGGCGCCCTCGCCGCGGCCCCGCTCCCCCCGGCCGCCGCGGCCGACCCGGTGCGCTGGTGGCGGGCCTACGTGGAGTGCGTCGCGCCGCCGGTGCTGGAGGCCTACCTCGCCCACGGCGTGGTCCTGGAGCCCCACCTGCAGAACGTCCTGGTCGGCGTGGACGGCTCCGGGACACCGGTGCGGGCCGTCTTCCGCGACCTGGAGGGCACCAAGCTCGTCGCCGGCCGCCACGACCTGTCGGCCCTGCCCTCCCGGGTCGCCGAGGCGCTCACCTACGACGCGGACAGCGGCTGGAACCGGGTCGTCTACTGCCTGGTCGTCAACCACCTCGCGGAGATCGCCGCCGCGCTGGCCGGGACCGGGCCGGTGCACGGGCTGTGGGCGGTGGCCGGGCGGGTCCTGGCCGGCTACGCCGCGGCGCGGGGGTGGCCGCCGCCGCTCGCTGACCTGCTGACGGGCGCGTCGCTGCCGGCCAAGGCCAACCTGGCGGTCCGGTGGTCGCGGGCGGCGGACCGCGCGGCGGGCTACGTCCCGGTGGCCAACCCGCTGGCGTTCCCGTCGGCGGACCCGTCGGCCGGCCCGGCGCCGGACGCCTCCCCGCGCGTGCACGCGGCGGGTGCCCGGTGATCCCCGCGGACCTGCCGGCGTACGTGTACGACCTGGGGGAGCTGGACGCCCACCTGGCGGGGGTGCGGGCGGCGCTGGACGGGATCGAGCTGCACTACGCGGTCAAGGCCAACCCCGACCCGGAGCTGCTGCGGGTGCTCGCCCGGTACGTGGACGGCTTCGAGGTCGCCTCGGGCGGAGAGCTGGCGCACGTGCGGGCGCTGTTCCCCGGCGTGCCGGTCGCGCTGGGCGGTCCGGGCAAGACCGACGCCGAGCTGGCCTCCGACGTCGACCGGCTGCACGTGGAGAGCCCCGGCGAGCTGCGCCGGCTGCTCGCCTCCGGGCGCCCGGCCGACGTCCTGCTCCGCGTCAACCTGGACGTCCCGGTGGCGGGCGCCTCGCTGGCCATGGGCGGTGGCGCGACCCCGTTCGGCATGGACCCCGACGGGGTCGCCGAGTGCCTCGGCCTGCTCGCGGGCCAGGACCGGGTGCGCTGGCGCGGCGTGCACGCCCACCTGGCGAGCGGACTGGACGCGCCCCGCCTGCTGGAGCTGGCGCGGGCCGTGCTGGAGTACGCGCGCGGGCTCGGCGCGGCCGAGGTCAACCTGGGCGGGGGCATGGGCGTGTCGTACGCCGACCCGGGCGCGCGCTTCGACTGGAAGGCGTACGGCGCGGGCCTGGCCGGGCTCCGCCGCGAGCTCTTCGGGGACGCCGGGGACGCCGGGGCCACGGTGCTGCGGATCGAGCCGGGGCGGGCGCTGACCGTCTACTGCGGGCGCTACGTCACCCGGGTGATCGACGTCAAGCGTGTCCACGGCACGCTGTTCGCGGTCGTCGCCGGGGGCACCCACCATCTGCGGACCCCGGCCACCAAGGGCCACGACCAGCCGCTGGCCGCCTGGACCTCCGGGGGCGGCCCGGGCGAGGCGGGTGAGCCGGTCACGATCGTCGGCCAACTCTGCACGCCGAAGGACGTGCTGGCCCGCGCCGTGCCGGCCCGGCTGGAGCCGGGGGACGTGGTGGAGTTCGCGATGGCCGGGGCCTACGCCTGGAACATCTCCCACCACGACTTCCTCATGCACCCGAAGCCGGGCTTCCACTACCTGCGCCCGGTCGGCGGCGGTCCGTCACGCCGCGTGGAAGGCGGTGACAGGGTCGGCGGCGGAATGCGTGGGGACCGCTCCACCTGATCGTCGATCCGACGACCGGGCCGGAGAAGGCCACGCTGATGAGCGAGCCGGTCGAGGACCCCACCCGGTCCGGCGAGCGGGAGCCGTACCCGAAGGCGGCCGCCGTGCACAGCGGCGGCACGCTGGAGCTGCCGGAGCCGTTCGGCCTCCCGATCGACGCCGCCGCGCTGTCCGGCTGAGCGGCCGGGCGCGGCGGGCCGCCGTCAGCCGGCGGCGGGGACCGACTCGATGAGCGCGACCAGGCCGCGCTCGTCGAGGAGGTCCACCGGGCGGACCGTCTCGCCCAGGCGGACGTAGTGGAAGGCGGCGCCGACCTGGTCCAGGGGCACGCCGGCCAGCTGGGACCAGGCCAGCCGGTAGGCGGCGAGCTGGACGGAGGCGGCGGCCGCCGCCCGGCCGGCGGGGCGGCTGCCGGTCTTCCAGTCGACCACCTCGTAGCGGCCGTCGGGGCTCTGGAAGACGGCGTCCATCCGGCCGCGGACGACCCGGTCGCCGATCACCGTCTCGAACGGGACCTCGACGTCGAGCGGCTCCCGGCCCGCCCACTCGCTCTCCTCGAATCTCCGCTGGAGCTCGGCCAGCCGGGTGTCGGCCTCCTCCGCCTCGTCCCCGGCGCCGGGCAGCTCGAACTCGTCGAGGAGGCGCTGCTGGCCCCAGCGGGACTCCAGCCACTGGTGGAAGGAGGTGCCGCGGCGGGCCAGCGGCGCGGGCTTCTTCGGCACCGGGCGGCGGATCTCCCGGGCCAGGGCCGCCGGATCGGCGGCCAGGGTGACCAGCGACGAGACCGTCAGGTGCGCGGGCAGCTCGACCAGGCGGCCGCCGCGCCGCCGACTCCGCTCCCGCTCGCGCAGCAGGAGCTCGGTGTCCCGCTCCCAGGCCCTGGCGCGGTCGCGGTCCCAGCCGCGCAGCTCCGCCGGCAGGCGGTCCTCCCGGTCCTCCCAGCCCTCCGTGCTCTCCCTGCCCTCCCGGGCCTCCCTGACCTCCGCCGGGCCGCCCGCCTCCGCGGCGCCGGCGTCCCCGGCCTCCCCCGCGGCGAGGGCCGCGAGGGCCTCCTCGACCAGCAGCGCGCCGTCCAGCGCCGCCGCGTACCGGGCGTCGTCGACGGTGGGCCAGGTCCGCTCGGCGGGCTCGGCCAGCAGGGGGTTGGCCGTGCTCCCGCCGGCCTCCGTCGCCCAGGTGGCCACCTGCCCGCAGGTGTCGCGGATCTCCAACAGGAAGTCCGACGGCGTCAGGGGCTTGGCCGCGCTGCCCCACCGGTAGCCCGAGGCGATCAGCAGGTAGTGGGCGCGGGTCACCGCGACGTAGGCGAGCCGCCGCTCCTCCATCAGGTCGCGCTCGCGGCAGCCCTCGTCGAACTCGGCGAGCTCCTCCCTGGTGAGCCCGGTCAGCCGGGGCAGGTCGGAGGCGTCGCCGCGGAGCGGGTACGGCAGCCGCCGCGGGTTCTCCGTCCAGCGCGGGCTGACCACCGGGCGGGCCGGGAAGATCGTTCCGGTGGTCAGCCCGCCCGTCGAGGAGAGCGCCTGCGACATCCCCGGCACCACGACGACCGGCCACTCCAGCCCCTTGGAGGCGTGCACGGTCATCAGCTTCACGCTGTTGCTCTCGCCGACCCTCCCGGCGTCCAGCCCGTTCTCCTCCTCGTCGGCCGCCTTGAGGAAGGCCAGGAACGCGCCCAGCGTCGGGTCCTCGGAGTCGCCCGCGAAGCGGGAGGCCGCGTCGAGGAAGGCGTCGAGGTCGGCCCGGGCGGCGAACGTCCCGGCGCCCCCGTGCCGGGCCGCCACCTCGATGTCGAGGCCGAGGCGGCGCTCGATCTCCATGATCAGATCGGGGAGCGGCTGGCCCGCGCGGGCGCGCAGGGAGCGCAGCTCCTGGGCCATGGCGACCAGCCGCACCCGCGCCACCGGCGAGAACAGGTCCTGCCACTCGGGGCGGTCGGGCAGCTCGTCCAGCGCGTCGACCAGGCTGCCGCGCTCCTCGGCCAGCTCCGCGACCACCTGGTCCAGCGGGTCCGCCACCGGGGAGCCGCCCTCGCGGGTCTCCCGGTTCAGCTCGCGGGCCCGCTCTCCCAGCTCCTTCAGGTCGGCGGGGCCGATCCGCCAGCGGGGGCCCGACAGCAGCCGGACCAGGGCGTCCCCGGCCGACGGGTCGTACAGCACGCGCAGGGTGGCCACGATGTCGGCGACCTCGGGCACGGTCAGCAGGCCGCCCAGGCCGACCACCTCGACCGGGATGCCGCGCTCCTCCAGGGCCCGGCGGAGCGCGGGGAACTGCGAGCGCTTGCGGGCCAGGATCGCCACGTCGTGCGGCTGCAGGCACTGCGGGCCGCCCCACACGCTCTGCTTGGCCCGCTTGCGCTCGCCCTCCCCCCAGGGCAGGCCGTCGGGCGCGGACTCGGTGCCCAGCAGCCGGTGGATCCGCTCGGCGATCCAGGCGGCCTCGTCGTCGGCGGTCTCGTGGAAGGCGCAGACCACCCGGCCGCGCTCGACGCGGTTCCCGCCGGGGACGAGCACCGGCACCTCCCGGGCCTGGATCCGGAGCGGGAGCTGGATCCGGGCGGCGACGTCGAGGACCGCGTCCCCGTTGCGGAAGCTGACCGACAGCTGCCGGACCGGCGCGGGCTCGCCGGAGGCGGTGCGGAAGTCGCTCGGGAAGCGGGTGAGGTTGCCCGCCGAGGCGCCGCGCCAGCCGTAGATCGACTGGCAGGGATCGCCGACGGCGGTCACCGGGTGGCCGCCGCCGAACAGGGAGCGGAGCAGCACGAGCTGGGCGTGGCTGGTGTCCTGGTACTCGTCCAGCAGGACGACGGCGAACCGGCTCCGTTCGAGCTCGCCGACCTCGGGATGCCCGGAGGCGATCTTCGCGGCCAGCGCCATCTGGTCGCCGTGGTCGACGACCTCGCGGGCCCGCTTGAGCCGGCCGTAGGCCTCCACCAGCGGCAGCAGCCGCTCCCGGACCCGCTGGGTCTCCAGGACCCTGCGCTGGGCGGCGACCGTCCTGCCGGGCAGCTCGCCGTACCGCTCGGCGAGCCAGGCGCCCACCTCCCGCACGTCCTGCGGGGTGCGCAGGTGCTCGGCCAGCTCACCGGCCAGCTCCAGCACCGCGCGGGTGACGGTGGCCGGCCCCCACTCGATCTCCCCCATCGGCCCGTCGTAGGCGCTGACCACCTGCCCGGCCAGCTGCCAGGCGACGGCGGGCGTGATCAGCCGCATGGTGGGCTCCAGCGCCTCGCGCAGGGCGTGCTCGGTGACCAACCGGGCGGCGTAGGCGTGGTAGGTCGAGATGGTCGGCTCACCCGCCAGCAGGTCGGCGGGGACCGTGCCGGCCAGCGCGCCCAGCCGCTCGCGGACGCGGTGGGACAGCTCGCCGGCGGCCTTGCGGGTGAAGGTCAGTCCGAGGACCTGCTCGGGCCGGACCAGGCCGTTGGCGACCAGCCAGACCACCCTCCCGGCCATGGTCTCGCTCTTGCCGGACCCGGCCCCGGCGACCACCACCATCGGCTCCAGCCCGGCCTCGATCACCGCGGCCTGCTCCGGGGTGGGCGGCAGGACGCCCAGGACCTCGGCGAGGCGGGCCGCGCTCAGCACACCTGCCCCCCGCCGTCGTTGACCGGGCAGCTCGACCGGGCGGCGCAGGTGCGGCAGCCGTCGTTCACCCTGGCCTGGAAGAAGGGGCCCGACATGCCCAGCGCGACGGTGTCCACCATGTCGCGGGCCCAGCCGGGATCCGGGTCCTCCGACAGCGGCCGCTGGATCTGCTCGCGCGCCTGCTGCTTGCCCGCCGCCTTGCCGAGCTGCACCAGGGCGGCGCCGCCGGGCTCGGTCAGGCCGTGCCTCCGGAAGGCGCCGAGCAGCGCGGCCAGCTGGTAGACGCCGAGCTGCGGGTGGCGGTCGAGGTCCGCCTCGGAGGGCTTGGCACCGCCGGTCTTGATGTCGATGATCACGGCCCGGCCCTGCTCGTCGCGCTCGATCCGGTCCACCCGGCCCTTGATCTGGACCCCCTCGGAGACCGTCGCGACGAAGGACTCCTCGGTCGCGACCAGCTCCCGGGGGTTCTCCCGGTGCCAGCGGACGAACTTGCCGATCATCTCCTCGGCGACCTTGCGCTGCTTGCGGTTGTACCAGACGCCGCCGAAGTCCAGCTCGTGCCAGACCTCGTCCAACCGCTTGGCGAGGGTCTCCTCGGTCGGCATGCCGTCGGCGGCGAGCACGGCCAGCGCGTGCACGACCGTGCCCAGGCCCCGGGCCGCGTCCGTGCCGCCGGCGCCCACCGAGGTCTCCAGCAGCCAGCGCAGGCCGCACTTGGTGAAGCTCTCCACGGCCGAGGGGGAGATCCGCACGGTGTCGTCGGGCCAGCCGAGCGGGCGGTCGTCGGAGATGGGGGTGAGGGCGTACCACTCGTCCGGGTGGGCGCCGGAGACGCCGGCGGCGGAGAGCCTGGCCAGGTGCGCGGCGGCGAGCCGGCGCAGCGGCTCGGGCCTGCTCGCGTCGCACACCGCCGCGCGCAGGTCCGCCACCAGGGCGGGCATGCTCAGCCAGCGGGATCGCTCGTCGACGGTCGGCTCCTCGCCCGCGCCGGGCACCAGCTCGGACAGGAACCGCGACGGCCGCTCCTCGACGTCGTCCCCGCCCACGGCGGTGACGACGAGCCTGCGCCGGGCCCGGGTCGCCGCCACGTAGAACAGGCGGCGCTCCTCCGACAGCATCTGGGAGGCGAGCGCCGCGGCGACCGCGGCGGGGTTCTCGTGCTCGGAGCCGCCCGCGCGGGCGACCATGTCGTCGGTGCTCAGAACGGTGCCGCGCAGCCGCAGGTCGGGCCAGACGCCCTCCTGGACCCCGGCGACGACCACCACGTCCCACTCCAGTCCCTTGGACCGGTGGGCGGTCATGATGCGGACCGCGTCGCCCTCGGGCGCCCGCGCGGCCAGCGAGTCGCCGGGGATCTCCTGGGCCACGAGGTCCTCGACGAACACCTCGACTCCGGCGTGGGGCAGCCGGTCGGCGAACCTGGCCGCGCGGTCGAACAGCGCCACCACGGCGTCGAGGTCGCGGTCCGCCTGCCGGCCCCGGTGCCCGCCCGCGGCGCTCAGCTCGCTCCACCGCTCGGCCAGGCCGGTGGCCTGCCAGACGGCCCAGAGCACCTCCTCGGCGGTGCCGCCGCGCCGTACGACCTCGGTGGCGGCGGCGATGAGCCGGGCCACGCGCTCGGCCGGGAGCGCCACGTGCGGCTCGATCCGGACCAGCTCCCGGGCGTCCTTCAGCGCGGCGACGAGCAGCTCGCCGGAGGAGCGGGGCCTCTCCCGCCCGGCCCCGCCCGGCTCCGGGTCCGCCGCGTCCCCGCCGTCACCCGGGCCACGTCCGTCCGGGTCCGCCGCGTCCCCGCCGTCGCCCGGGCCGCGTCCGTCCGGGTCGGGGGACCCGCCCTTCTCGCCCTCGAACTCCGCGGGAAGCGCCAGCGCCTCGTGCTCGGCGACGCGCAGCGCCCTGCGCAGGCGGCGCACGCCGATCATGTCGGTGCCGCCGAGCGCGCCGGTCAGCAGCTCCTCGGCGGTGCCCTCGTCCAGCCGCTCGGGGTGGAGCGCCACCTGGATCAGCCGGATCAGCGGCCGCACGCCCGGCTCCTGGATCAGCGGCACCTCGCCGCCGCCGACGACGACCGGTACCCCGGCCGCGACCAGGGCCCGGCGCAGCAGCGGCACCTGCCGGGCCGCGGAGCGGACCAGCACGGCCATCCGCGCCCAGGGCACACCGTCGAGCAAGTGCGCCCGGCGCAGGGTGTCGGCGACGACCGCGGCCTCCTGGCTGGGGCTCTCGGCCACCACGGCCCTGACCTCCCCGGGCTCGGCGTCCGGCAGCGGCACCAGGTCGCGGTGGGCCACCCGGCCTCCGGCTGCGGGCAGCCGGGCGGCCAGGCGCCGGGTGGCGGCCAGCAGGCCCGGCCCGCTCCGCCGGCAGACGCGCAGCGCGATGACCGGGGCCCTCTCCCCCCGCGCGTCGCGGAACCGGTCGGGGAAGTCCATGATCCCGTGCACGTCCGCGCCCCGGAAGGCGTAGATCGACTGGTCGGGGTCGCCGACCGCGATGAGGTCGCGCCCCTCCCCCGCGAGCCGCTGGAGCAGGAGCTCCTGGGCGGGGTCGGTGTCCTGGTATTCGTCCACCAGGACGACGTCGTAGGCGGAGCGCTCGCGGATCCGCACCTCGGGGTCGGCGAGCAGGGCCGCCGCCTCGCGGATCACCTCGGGGTAGTCGAGCACCTCCTCCGGGTCCAGGTCGAAGCGCGCCTGGTAGCGGTCGGCGAAGCGCCCGGCGGCGACCCAGTCGGGGCGGCCGTGCCTGCGGCCCAGCTCCACCAGCTCCGGCCCGTCCAGGCCGCGCTCGGCGGCGCGGGCGAGGAAATCGCGCAGCTCGGAGGCGAAGCCCCGGGTCTTCAGCGCCTCCCGCATGTCGTCGGGCCAGTGCGGCGCGCCCTCCTCCAGCTCGCCGTGGAGCATGCGGCGGATCTCCAGCAGCTGCTCCGGACCGGTGAGCAGGCGGGGCACGGGCCTGCCGGCCAGGACGGCCTCGCGGCGCAGCAGCGCGTAGGCGTAGCTGTGGAAGGTCAGCGCGAGCGGCGTGCGGGTGGTGCGGCGCATCCGGCCGGTGATGCGCTCGCGCAGCTCGTCGGCGGCCTTGCGGCTGAAGGTCAGGACGAGCACCCGCTCGGGGTCGACGCCCCGGCGCTCGACCCGGTCCACCACGGTCTCCACGATCGTGGTGGTCTTGCCGGTGCCGGGGCCCGCCAGGACGAGCAGCGGGCCGCTCCCGTGGGCCACCACCGCCCGCTGGTGCTCGTCGAGCACGGGGGCAACGGCCGCCCCCGCACCCGCGCGGCGCACCAGGCGCCAACCCTGACCACTCACAGCTCGCCATTCCACCAGATGTCGGGCAGTGATCGTGCCGGGTCGGCCAGTCCTGTGGAGGATCCCTCAGGCCGGACCCCGCGGATCCACGCCGGGTTTCCACAGAGGCCGCCGGGCCCGCGCCCCGGACGTTCAGGGGGCGCGGGCCCGGCGGAAGGCTCGCTCAGGAGACGAAGACGTGGTCGACCAGCCTCGCGGTGGCCTTGCCGTCGTCGCGCGGCGCGTAGGTGAGCCTGAAACGCTCCCGGCGCTCGGCGTGCTCGGCGGCCACCGCGTCGATGTCCCGGAGCGCCTCGACCACCTCGGCCCCGGTGGACAGCAGCGGTCCGGGGGCCTCGGCCGCCAGGTCGAGGTAGAGGCCGCGCTTGGCCGAGTAGCGCGACAGGTCGTAGGTGAACAGGAGCACCGGCCGGCCGGTCGCGGCGAAGTCGAACATGGCGGACGAGTAATCCGTGATCAACACGTCGGCGACCAGCAGCAGGTCGGCCATATCAGGGTATGTGGTGACATCCAGTGCCAGGTCCCTCGGCACGTTGGGCGCCGCCTGCATCGAGTGGAACCTGACCAGGAAGCGGTGGCCGGGACCCATCGCCCGCCGGGCCTTCTCCAGGTCGAACCGGATGGAGTTGCTCTTGCGGTCGTAGTCGCGGAAGGTCGGCGCGTACAGCACCAGCTTGACGTCCTCGGGGACGCCCAGCCGGGCCCGCACCCGCGCCGCCAGCTCCCGCCGGTCGGGGGAGGACAGCACGTCGTTGCGCGGGAAGCCGCTCTCCAGCACCTCGCCCTGGTAGCCGAAGGCCCGGCGCAGGATCGGCGTGGCCCACGGGCTCTGCGAGACCAGCAGGTCCCAGCCGCGCACCTCGGCCGCCTGCCGGTGCCAGGCCGGCGGGCGCGGGTCGCGGGACATGTGCGGCAGGTCGTTGCCCATGCGCTTGAGCGGGCTGCCGTGCCAGGTCTGCACGACCACCTGGTCCTCGCGGGCCCGGAACCAGGGCGGCAGGAAGCCGTTGGTCACCACGTGGCGGGAGCGGGCCAGCACCTCGTAGTGCTCCCGGCTGCCCGCCCGGACCACGGTCGGCGTGATCCCCGAGCCGAAGCCGAGCTCCCGCGCCCCCGGCGGCGCGAACGCGCCGTCCTTGACCACCCAGACGTGCTCGCGGTCGTCGCCGCGCCGTACCCGCTCCTCGTAGACCGCGCGGACGTTGCCCTCGTACTGCCGGCCGTCGTAGGCGACGTAGACGGTCGCGTCGGTCAGCTCGCGGCCGCGCTGGGCCGGGTAGAAGGAGCGCTGGAGCAGGTGCAGCCCGCCCGGGCCCTTCTCGTCGTCGGGCAGGCTCTCGGCCACCACCAGCACCGGCACGTCGAACCGGGTCGAGATCAGCCGGTACTCGCGCCCGGCGACGGTGTGCGGGCTCTCGTCCAGCGCCGCCAGGGCCGCGTGGCCCATCCGGACCGGGACGATCTCCCCGGACGCCTCACGGACCGCGATGCTCCAGTTTCCGCTGCTCAGCGGGGCGGTCTCGCCGAAGCGGGGCATCGCCGCCGGGGTCAGGCGCACCCGGAAGCGGGAGCCGTCGCGCTCCAGCGCGACGGAGTGGAGCAGCCCGCTGCGGTGGCGGAGCGTCAGCTCGGCCGGGCCGCCCTCCGGACCGCCGCCCGGAGCGGGGTAGGAGCCTTCGAGGACGAGCGCGCCGCCGGGCTCCCAGACCGCGGAGGAGATGATCGGGCGGATCCGGTGCGCGGAGATGATGACGCGGTCGCGCCGGTCGCCCAGCACCGTGATCTCCCGCTCGCCGATGACGGTGCGGCTCTCCGCCGCGCGGCCGAGCATGACCGGGGCCGCCGGGTCGCCCTTCGGCTCGATCCAGAGCCGGCCGCCGTCCCGCTCGGCCAGCAGCGACTCCACGGCCAGCGGCACGACGACCTCCGTGCCGCCCTCGACCGGGGTGAACTCGGCCGCCACCCGGTGCCCGTCCAGCCTGGCCTGGCCCCGGGTGAACCGGCGGTCCGGCAGGAACACCGCCAGCTCCAGCCGCTCGCCGGCCAGCCGTACCCCGGTCAGCTCGGCCCGGGTGGGCTGCAGCACCACCTGGAAGGCGCGGTCGGACGTCCAGACCGGCCGGACCCACCAGCGGGGGCGGACCTCCAGGCCGGAGGGCCGCTCGGTGCGGCCGAGGACGGGACCGCGGAGCAGGCCGACCGCGCGGGCGCCCCGGCTCCAGATCACGATCTCGGCGCGCCAGGTGGTCGTGTCGCGTACGGTGGCCCGGCGGCGGAGCAGCCGCTTGCCGCCCCGGACGACGGCCCGCAGCGCGGCCCGCCAGCGCAGCGCCCGCGGGTCCAGCTCGGCGGTGAAGCCCGCCCAGTCGTAGTTGCAGCCCGCCTCCCGGGCTCCGTGCGTGGCCTCCGGGTGGTGGGTCCTGCGGGTGCGCAGCCGTACCGGCGGCAGCCAGCGCGGGCCGCGCAGCACGACGGTGGCGCGGTTGAAGCGGCGGCTGCGCACCGACAGCCCCGCCAGGTAGGCGTGGCCGCTGACCCGCAGCCGCCCGTCGACCCAGGAGACGTCCTCGACCTGCGTCACCGGGACGAGGTCGGCGGCACGCAGCCGGTACAGCGACTCCGGCAGCTCGTCGCGGAGCGGCAGGTCCGCGTACCAGCGCATCTTCTTGCGGATCCGCCGGGACGGCTCCGCGGCGGCCGTGACCAGCTTCTGCAGGGCCTCGCCCTCGGCCAGCTCGTCCACGCCGCGCTGCTCGATCAGGTGGAAGGCGAGCCTGCGGGCGACCGGCAGCTCGCGCTTGACGCGCGGGTCCACGCCGGCCAGGTAGGGCTTGACCGCGGTCACGAACTCCCGGCGCCGGGCGGCGCCGCGCTTGGCCGCGATGTCGAGCCGGGTGCCGAGCGGCCCGGCCAGCGCCTCGGCGTCGAACCGCCTGCGCTGCGCCGGGGTCAGCCCTTCGGCGAGCACCGCGCTCATCATCGCGTCGAGCGGTTCTCCCCGGTCGCAGAGATCCTGCACGACCCGCAGACGGTCAGCGACAGGGTCGCCGGTCGCTCGCGCGGGTGAGGCGCCGGTGGCCATGGGGAAGGCACCGCCTTTCGGGCAGACAGCTGTCCGTCCCTCGCCATGTTAGTGGGACCGGCCACACCGGGTTAACCGCCGCTTTCCGCGACTTCGCTGTCAATTTCCCCGCGCCCGTCCCAGCGGGCGAGACGCATGTCCGCGCGCGGGCCCCGCAGCGGAGTGCCCTCCTCGCGCCAGGCGGCCAGGCAGCGCTGCTCGTGGCCGGGGGGCGGGGTGCCGTCCGCGTGCACGACGCGCCACCAGGGGACGCCTCCGCCCCAGACGGACATCACCCTGCCGACCTGGCGGGGACCGCCCTCGCCGAGGTACTCCGCGACGTCGCCGTAGGACATCACCCTGCCCGGCGGGATGCGCTCGACCAGATCGAGCACCCGCTCGGCGTACGGGGAGGGCAGGCCCGGGCGCTCTAGCTGCTCCATACGGCGGGCCCGGCCGCGAGGATCTCGTCGATCCTGCCGAACTCGTGGGAGGCCGCGCCGTTCACCTGCTCGACGACGCCGTCGCGGACCGTGTAGGACTCGCCGTCCTCGCCGACCAGCTCCGCGCCGAGCAGCGCGGAGACCCGCACCAGCTGCGCCACCTGCCAGTCGGACCCGGGCGTACCGGACAGCGCGCCGTCCCAGACGGCGACGGGGTGGATCCCGTCACCGTGGCGCGCGAGCACCTCGCCCTCCTCCTGCGAACCGCGGAACTCGAACCCCGCCCGCCCCAGCACGTTCGCCAGCTCCGCGAAGGTGAGAGGCGCCGGGCGCTCCACCCGCAACTCGTACCCCATGACGGGCGACCCTAGCGAACCCGCACCGGATCACGGACGCGGAAAGGCCGACATCGGGCCCGCCGCTGCCGAACAGTGCCCGAACGGTGTCCTAAACGCGTCGAACCGGGCCGGGCGCCGCCGCTCCGCGGCTCCCCCGGCAGGACGCGGTCCCGCGTTCCGCGGCCCTCCCCCGGCGGGGCGCGCGGCGGCGGACCCGGCCCTCCCTCACCGGGGTGCGGTCCTGCGGCTCAGGACGACGACGGCCCCGGCGAAGGCGAACACGCCGCCGGCCAGCCCGGCGCCGTACAGCCAGAGGCGGAGCGGGTCGGCGCCCGGCCGGGCCGGCTCCCCGGCGGGCTCCCCCCCGCCGAAGCGGTGGTCGTCCGCCACCGGGGCCGGGCGCGCGGCGGCCGTCAGCTCGCCCGCCCTGGCCAGCGCCCGTCCGGCGTCCACCACGCCGAACCCCACGTGCTCGTCGTAACCGGCGGAGACGGAGCCCGCCGTGGAGGTCAGGGCCCGCGCGACCACGTCCGGCGTCGCCTGCGGGTGCTCCGCCTTGATGAGCGCGGCGACCCCGGCCACCAGCGCGGCGGCCGAGCTGGTGCCGTCCGACGGCTCGTACCCGCCGCCGGGCAGCGCCACCGGCACGTCCACACCCGGCGCCGCGACCATGACCGACAGGTTGTCGCTGCTGAACGGTGCGGGCCTGCCCGAGCGGTCGACCGCCCCCACGCCGATGACGCCCGGGTATCCGGCCGGGAAGCTCCAGAAGGAGGTGTCCTCGCGCGCGGCGTACGTGTCGTCGCCGTCGTTGCCCACCGCCGCGACGAGCACCACCCCCCGGTCCAGGGCATAGGAGACCGCCTCGCGCTCGCCCCGGTGCGGGCCGTAGGCACCCAGCGACATGCTGACGACGTCGGCCCCGTTGTCGGTCGCGTAGCGGATCGCGCGGGCCAGCGGGCTGTCGCTCCCGGTGCGCAGGTCGTCGTCGGTGGTGACGGGGAGGTCCTCGTCCAGCGCCAGCGGGAGCGAGAGGATCCGCGCCTCGGGCGCCGTCCCGAGCAGGCCGCCTCCGCCCCTGCCCGCCCCGGCGATGAGCGAGGCCATCGCGGTGCCGTGCCGCCGCCCGGTGGAGTCCCGCACGAACCTGTCCGACCCCAGCGCGGGTCCGGCGGTGACCCTGCCCCGCAGCTCGGCGACCTCCGCGTCCACCGCGCTGTCCACCAGGGCGACCGTGACCCCCGCGCCCTTGGTGGTCTTCCACGCCTCCTCGACGTTGAGGGCCTCCAGCACCCAGCGCTGGTCCTCGCGGACGTCCGCGGCGCCGGCCGGGGCCGCGCAGAACGCGACGAGCACCGCCAGCAGGCCCGCGACCGGCGCGCTCCGCGCCCGGAGACCCCGCCGCCTCAGCACACGTTCCCCTCGGTGCAGCGCGGCACGTCGGGCTCGGCGCCCAGCGCGTGGGCGATGCGCCCGGCCACCGCCTGGGCCGTCGGCCACAGCTCGCTGTGCGTGATCTCCTCCGGCGCGACCGCGTCGCGGGTGCGGCCGTCGGCGTAACCGGCGGTGGAGAAGACGATGTACGGCCCGACCCCGACCCAGGCGTTGCGCTGGCGCTGGGCCGCGCCGAACAGCTCGGTGGCGGTGCCCCGGAACGCCACCGGGCGCACGCCCACCCGGTCGTCGCTCGACAGCTCCCCGGTCGCCGCCACCCGCCGCTCGGCGTCCTCCATGACGGCGATCCCCACGGTGATCGCGAACGTGGAGCTCTGGTCGACGTAGGCGGCGCGCAGGAACGTGCGGCACCCGTGCTCCTCCAGGACCTCCCCGACCGCGGCGTCCGTGCCGCTCCGGCAGGTGGTCTCCGGGGCGATCCCGACCCTGCGGGCGTACAGCTGCGCCCGGCCGAGGCCGACGTACTCCAGCTCCGGCGGGAAGACCAGGCCCGCGGGCCAGGTGTGCCACCGCCGGGCGATGTCCTGCTGGACGTAGTGCGTCTTCTCCGCCTCGGTCAGCGGACGGGCCGTGGTCTCGCGGAGCAGCCCGACCAGCCCGGTCAGCGCGTCGGTCGCGGAGATCGCCAGGATCGCCCCCACCAGCAGCAGCAGGAGGCGGCGGAACCGCACGCCCTGCTCCAGTGCGGCCTCCCGGGCGGGCGCGGCCGCCACGCGGTCGCGGAACGTCCGCGGCCAGGGGCGGACCCGGCTGCGCCGCTCGGCGGCGGGACGCGCGGACGCGCGCCGGAGCCGCACGGCACCGGCCCCCGCCCCCCCGGCGCGCCGTAACCCGGAGCCGGCCGGAGGCCGGCTCCGCCGGGCAGGCGGCGGCGGGGTGTCCGGGCGCCGGTCCGGCTCCTGGGACCTGCCGGGCTGCGACATACTCCGATGCTACGTCCCCCCTTTCCGCCACCCCATCGCCGGACCGTGTTTGTGTCGTCACGGTCGGTGCCCGGAAAGGTCAGGGCGGGACCGCCGGAGACCTCCGCGGGCCTCCAGGCCGGGGGCCGAGGGGGCCGGGGGCCGAGGGGGCCGAAGGGGCCGGGGGCCGAGGGGGCCGAAGGGGCCGGGGCGAGGAGGCGGGGGTCAGGACGCGGGGACGGGCTCCTGGGCGAGCGCCGCGCCGGACGGGTCCTCCGCCCGTCCCCGCCCCGCGGCGACCGCGATCACCGCGAGGGAGGCGAGGGCCCCCAGCCCGGCTGCCCCGGCCACTCCCGCGTGGACCGCGATCCTCCGCCCGTCCCGGCGGACCACCCGCACCGGCCCGGCCGCGGCGCCCAGCGGCCGGGCGGGGTCGTGGGCGCCGTCCCCCGCGGCGGTGTGGGTGTGCCCGGAGATGCGGGCCGCCTCGGCGAGCGCCCGGGCGGCGTTGACCACCCCGAAGCCGGTGCCGGTGTCGTAGCCGCCCGCGGGCCTGCGGGTCGCGCCCGCGGTGAGGGCCTGCACGACCAGCGCGGGCGACATCTCCGGGTGCTCCGCCTTGATGAGGGCGGCCACCCCGGAGACCAGCGCCGTCGCCTGGGAGGTGCCGCGGCCGACCCAGTACGCGTCGCCGGGCCCCGCGCCGAGGACGTCCACCCCGGGCGCGGCCACCAGGACCGAGGGGTTGGCGTTGGAGAAGGAGGCCCGGCGCAGGCCCGGGCCGGTCGCCGCCACCGAGACCACGCCCGGGAACGACGCCGGGTAGGAGTAGGGCGCGTACCCGCCGGAGCCCGCCGCCCCCTCGTTGCCCGCCGCCGCGACGAGCACCGCCCCGCGGGAGACGGCGTAGCGGATCGCCGCCCGCTCCTCGGCGGTCGCCAGCTCCTTCGAGATCGACATGTTGATCACGTCGGCGCCGTGGTCCACGGCGTACCGGATGCCCCGGGCCACCACGTTCTCGTAGCGCCCGGCGGAGTTGAACTCCCGGAACCCGGGCTCCTCGTCCTCGAGGATCACCCGCACCGACAGCACCCGCGCCCGGGGGGCGACGCCGACCACCCCGTCGCGGCCGCCCGGGCCGTGCCCGTGCCCGGCGATGAGCGAGGCCATGTAGGTGCCGTGCAGCTTCGGCGGCCGCACGCCCGGCGGGTTGGCGCCGGCGGTGAAGTCCCTGCCCTCGGTCACCGAGCCCGCCAGGTCGCGGTGGCCGGCGTCCACCCCGGAGTCCAGCACGGCGACGGTCACGCCCTGCCCCTTGGAGATCCGCCAGGCCGCGGGCAGGCCCAGCGTCCGCAGCACCTCCTGCTGCCGGGCGCGGACGTCGTCGGCGCGGGCGGGGGCGGCCGGCGCGAGCCCGCAGGCCAGTACGGCGAGCACCGCCGACACTCCGGCGGCCGCCCGCCTCAGCACCGCCACTCCGGGCGGGAGCAGTCGGGCCTGGCGGGGGTGGACAGGGCGGCGAGGATCCGGTCGGCGACGTCTCCGATGAAGGCGTACAGGGTCGGCCGCGGCTGCCCGGCGGCCTTCGCGGGCCGCCCGTCGACCCGCCCGGCGGTGACCATCACCAGGTACGGCCCGCCCGTGCGCGCGGCGCCCGCCTGCCGTACCGCGGGGGTGAACCGGTCGGCGACCGTGCCCGGGAAGGCCAGTGCCCTCAGCCCCGGAGAGGGGCGCCCGCCGCCGGGCAGCGCGGCCCCGGCCGAGGCGGCGGCGGCCCGGTCGGGGAAGGCGGCGACGCCGACGGTGAACACCACGCCCTGGAGGGCGTCGAGGTAGGTGGCGCGCAGGATCCCCCGGCAGCCCGCCCGCGCCAGGGCCGCGCGCAGCCGGGCGTCCACCGCCCGGTCGCAGGAGGTCTCCGGGGAGATGCCCACCCGGCGGGCCCGCTCCGTCCCGCCCTGCTCGGCGGGGTAGGGCACGGTCTCGGGGAAGATCCTCCCGGCGGGCCAGACCCGCCAGCGGCGGGCCACCTCCACCGCGGCCGCCCGCTCCAGCTCCGCCGCGCTCGGGCCGCGGGTGAGCTCGGCGCCCGCGGCGCTGGCGGCCACCCCGGCCACGCCCGCGCAGGTGAGGGCGAGCGCGGACGCCGCGACCAGCACAGGCCACCCCCGCCTCCGACCTGGCACGTCGTTCACGCCCCCGACCTTAACCGGGCCGGGCGGATGCCTCCCCCGGTTCGGCGCAAACGCCTTCGCTCCGGCGCGCGGGGCGGGCGCGCCGGTCCCGCGGGCACGTCCCCGGAGAACGGCGACGCCCCGCGGAGCGGAGGCTCCGCGGGGCGCGCACGCCGTACGGGACCGGCCGGGCCCGCGGGCCCGGACCGGCGGCCCGGGGCGGTCAGTAGGTCGGCAGGCTCGGGTCGACCGTCTTGATCCAGCTCAGCACGCCGCCGCCCACGTGGACGGCGTCGGAGAAGCCGGCGTTCTTGACGATCGCCAGGCACTCGGCGGAGCGGGCGCCGGACTTGCAGTGCAGCACGATCTTCTTGTCCTGCGGGAGCTTCTCCAGGGCCGAGCCGTTGAGGAACTCGCCCTTGGGGATGAGCACGGCACCCGGGATGGAGACGATCTCGTACTCGTTCGGCTCGCGGACGTCGACCACGTAGATGTTCTCGCCGCGGTCCTTCCACTCCTTGAGCTCGGCCGCGGTGATGGTGGAGCCGGCCGCGGCCTCGGCCGCCTCGGCGGAGACGGCGCCGCAGAACGCCTCGTAGTCGTCCAGCAGGCTGGTGACCGTCGGGTTCTTGCCGCAGAGCACGCACTCGGGGTCCTTGCGGACCTTGACCGAGCGGTAGGTCATCTCCAGGGCGTCGTAGATCATCAGACGGCCGACCAGCGGCTCGCCGATGCCGGTGAGCAGCTTGATGGCCTCGTTGACCTGGATGGAGCCGATCGAGGCGCACAGCACGCCGAGCACGCCGCCCTCGGCGCAGGAGGGCACCATGCCGGGCGGCGGGGGCTCCGGGTAGAGGCAGCGGTAGCAGGGGCCGTGCTCGGCCCAGAAGACGCTCGCCTGGCCGTCGAAGCGGTAGATCGAGCCCCAGACGTACGGCTTGCCGAGCAGCACGGCCGCGTCGTTCACCATGTAGCGGGTGGCGAAGTTGTCGGTGCCGTCGAGGATCAGGTCGTACTGGGAGAAGATCTCCATGACGTTGTCGGTGGACAGCGCGACGTTGTGCACGACCACGTCGATGAGCGGGTTGATCTCCCGGACGGTGGCCGCGGCGCTCTCGGCCTTCAGCCGGCCGATGTCCGACTGGCCGTGGATGACCTGGCGCTGCAGGTTGGACTCGTCGACGACGTCGAAGTCGATCACGCCGAGCGTGCCGACACCCGCGGCGGCGAGATACATCAGTGCCGGGGACCCCAGTCCGCCGGCGCCCACACAGAGCACCTTGGCGTTCTTCAGGCGCTTCTGCCCGGCCATGCCCACGTCGGGGATGATGAGGTGGCGCGAGTAACGGCGCACCTCCTCGACGGTCAGCTCGGCTGCCGGCTCTACCAGCGGTGGCAACGACACGGTTCCACTCCCGTTGCAGGGGATCTCGACGAACGCGTCCGACGGCTGGCGTCGGCGCACCACTCACAACCTAGCCGGGGCCTGTGCTCATTCCCCAATCGAGACGGGCGCCGTCTCACATATCAGACGGCGGGCCTCGCGGGCCACCCTTTCCGGCACCTCCATCTGCGCGACGTGCCCGGCGTCGGGCAGCAGCACCAGGCGCACGTCCGGGAACGTGCGGCCGGCCCGGGCGGCCGTACGCGGGTTGACGAGCCGGTCGTGGCGGCCGTGGATGACCAGCGTGGGGGCCTTGACCATGGCCGCCTGCCGCCACAGACCGTCCGCGCCGCGCCGGAAGTACTCCCGGAGGTACTCGGCGACCAGGCCGCGCGCCGAGTTGATCACCGCGGCCCCGGCGTACGGCAGCGCGTCGCGGCGGCGCAGCTCCTCGGCCGCCTCGCGCAGCCGCTCCGGGTGGATCCGGCCGAGGTCGGCGTAGCACATGCCGAGCGTGGCGTTGAGCCTGCGCTCGGCCGGGAGCAGGCGGAGCCGGTCGAAGGCCCACTCGCCCAGGACGGGCACCGTGGACAGGGCCACGCGGGCCGGGCCGTACCGGGGGGTCAGGTCGGGCAGGGCCGGGGAGACGAGGGTGAGCGAGCGCACCAGGTCGGGGCGGGTGGCGGCCAGCCGTACCGAGACGGCGCCGCCGAGGGAGTTGCCGAACAGGTGCACGGGGCGGTCGGCGGTGCGCTCGATGAACTCGGCGACGGTCCGGGCGTGGGCGGCGATCGAGTAGTCGCCGTCGGGCGGCTCCGGCGAGTATCCGGCGCCGGGCAGGTCGATCGCGTGGCCGGTCACCACGTCGGACAGCTCGCCCATCAGGTCGGTCCAGTTGGTCGCCGAACCCGCCAGGCCGTGCACGTAGACCGCCGTCTCGGCCGGGCCGGACGGGGTCGAGCGCACGTGGACGCGGCGTTCTCCCAGCTCGACCATCCGGCCGGGCCAGCACGGGATCGGGCTCTGCCCCATGTCTCCTCCTGCGGTTCGCTCCCTGCGGGGACGATATCCACCGGGACGGTCCCCGGAAAACGCCGCCGTCCGGCCTGCGCCGCCGCGTCCGAGAAGGCGCGCCCCGCGACCGCGGCCGGAGGCGCGGGACCGGGGACCGTACGGGCCGCGCGGACCGGGGGACCGCGGGACCGGCTGGGACCGGCGCGGTCGGGCCCGTCGGCGGGACCGGCGCGGTCAGGCCGACCGGCGCGGCGAGGCCGACCGGCGGGATCCGCCCTCGGCGTCCCGGCCGCGCTTGGCCGCGTCCACGCTGGCCCGCAGCACGGCCATCAGGTCGGCCGAGGGACCGGCCTGCCCGACCGGGGCGGGCGGCCGGACGACCTGCCGCCCGGCCACCTTCGCCTCCACGACCTCCAGCAGCGCCTCGCGGTAGGCGTCGCGGTGCGCGGCCGGGTCGAAGTCCGCGCTCATGGTCTCGACGAGCGAGTCGGCCATCCTGGCCTCCCGCTCCCCGACCTCCGCCCCGTCCTGCAGGAACGCGTCGGGGGCCTGGCGCACCTCGTCCGGCCAGAGCAGGGTCTCCATCACGATGACCCCCTCCCTGACCCGCAGCGCCGCCAGCGACTCGCGCTGCCGCAGCGCCACCTTCGCGACCGCCACCCGCCCCGACCGCTCCAGCGCGTCGCGCAGCAGCACGTACGGCTTCACACCCGCCGGGTCGGGTTCCACGTAGTAGGACTTGGCCAGCAGGACGGGGTCGATCTGGTCGGCGGGGCTGAACTGGAGGACCTCGATCCGGTGCGCGGTCGTCAGCGGCAGCTCCTCGAAGTCCTCGTCGTCGAGCACCACCGTCTCCCCGGCCGGCAGCGGGTATCCCTTGGCCACCTCGGCGTAGGGCACGTCCTCGCCGCAGACCTCGCAGAAGCGGCGGAGCCTGATGCGCCCGCCGTCCTCCCGGTGCACCTGGTTGAAGGCGACCCCGCGCTGCTCCGTCGCGGTGTACAGCCTGATCGGGATCGTGACGAGCCCGAACGACACCGCCCCGTTCCAGATGCTCCGCATGCCGCCTCCCGCGTCCTCCCCGCCCTCCGCCGTCCGGGCGTCCCGGCCCTCCTCCGAGTTTCGCGCACATGTTCGGAAAAATCCCCAAGCGCGCGGAAACACTTACCAATGAGGCACATACCCGCCGCAGCGGATCCGATGCCCAACCTTGCCGGGCACGGCGGGGACGGCGACGTACGCTGGTGGCGTCCAGTGTTCACCGGGAGGACGGAAGGACGGACCGATGTCGGAGATGGACGTGAACGAGAGCACCCTCGAGGAGATCGACGACACCGTGTCCGAGGAGGCGCCCGTGGAGACGGGCCTCGAGACCCCGGAGGCCGACGCCGCGGAGCAGTACCAGGAGGTGCGCCCCACCAGGCAGAGCTGGCCCGACCGGATCCCCCTCGACGCGAACCCCGCCGACGTCGTGGAGCAGAGCCACGAGGTGGAGCTCGACGAGGATGACTATCGCTGACCTGGTTACTCGCGCGTAGGATGACCCGGAGACCGTAGGAGCATCCCGCAAGGAGACCGCCGTGACCACTACCCCGGACGCCAAGCCCCGGGGCACCCGGCTGCCCCGGATGGCCCGCCGCCGGCAACTGCTCAGCGCGGCGCAGGAAGTCTTCGTGGAGAACGGCTACCACGCGGCCGCGATGGACGAGATCGCCGAGCGGGCCGGTGTCAGCAAGCCGGTGCTCTACCAGCACTTCCCCGGCAAGCAGGAGCTCTACCTGGCGCTGCTCGACCTGCACGTGGACGACATGATCACCCGCTGCCGGGACGCGCTCGCCTCCACCACCGACAACAAGCAGCGCGTCCAGGCGGCGATCGGCGCGTTCTTCGACTTCGTCTCCGAGCAGGGCGAGGCGTTCCGCCTCGTCTTCGAGTCCGATCTGCGCAACGTGGCCCCGGTCCGCCAGCGCATCGAGCGCAACCTCCGCGAGAGCGCCGAGATGATCAGCCAGGTCATCCAGGAGGACACCGGGTGCTCCAGCGACGAGGCCCACCTGCTGGGCGTCGGCCTGGTCGGCATGGCCGAGGTCAGCGCCCGCTACTGGCTCAGCAGCGGGGGGTCCATCCCGAAGGACGCCGCCACCCAGCTCATGGCCCGGCTGGCCTGGCGCGGCATCTCCGGCTTCCCGCGCACGAGCTGACCGGCGGCCTTCCCGCTTCCCGCGCACGAGCCGACCGGCGGCCTTCCCGCTTCCCGCGCACGAGCCGACCGGCGGCCTTCCCGCTTCCCGCGCACGAGCCGACCGGCGGTCCGGCGGCGCCGCGCGGCGCGGCCCGAGCCGTCCGCGGGCCCGGCCCTGTTCGCTTGACGCGATCAACCGGGGCGGCGCACTCCCCGAGGGGCACGATGAAACAGGAGCCCTCGAAGGGAGAACGATGGAAATCAAGATCGGCGTGCGGTCCGTGCACCGCGAGCTCGTGGTGGAGACCGACCTCTCGGCCGAGCAGGTCGAGGAAGAACTCGGCAAGGCCCTCGCCGCCGACCGGGGCGTCTTCTCCATCACCGATGTCAAGGGGCGCCGGGTCCTGGTGCCCATGGCCTCCCTCGGCTTCGTCGAGATCGGCGAGGAGGAGGCCCGGCCCGTCGGCTTCGGCGGCACGCTCTGACCCGGCGCCCGGCACGTGACCCGGGGCCGGCCCCGGGTCACGGCCCCGGCGTCAGCCCCAGGGCCGCCATCCGCCTGCCGTGGGCCTCGGTCAGCCGGGTGAACATCCGGGTGACGTCCTCCCCGTCCGAGCTCACCAGCAGGGCGGCGAGCTCCGGCCGGGCCTCGGCCACCCGCCGGCCCTGGCTCAGCGCCTCGCCGACCATCCGCCTGGCCCACAGCGCCAGGCGCCCGTTCAGCACCGGGTCCTTCTCCAGGGCCGCGCCGACCCGCTCCGCCGCGAACCGGCAGCGCTCCTCGTCGGCCAGCACCTCCTCGACCAGCGCCTGCGTCTCCTCGTCCACGCGGGCCGCCGCCTCCCGGTAGAAGTCGAGCGCGATCCCCGTGCCGACGTACGCCTTCACCAGGGCCTCCATCCAGTCGTTCGGCGCGGTCCGCTCGTGCCAGCCGTCCAGCGCCTCGGTGAAGGGGGCCATCGCCTCCTCCGGGTCGGCCCCGATCGAGACGAGCCGGTCGCGGAGCAGGCGGAAGTGGGCGTACTCGGCCGCCGCGAGGTCGCCGAGCTCGGCCCGGTCGGTGAGCGTCGGCGCGTGGCGCGCGGCGTCCTCGGCGAGACGGAGGAAGGCGGTCAGCTCGGCGTAGGCGAGGACGCCGAGCAGGTCGGCGACGCCGGGGCGGGAATCACTCATGGCGGCAGCCTACGAGCACCCGGGGCCGCCGGTGAACCGGCTCGGCGGCGCCCGGAGCGGCACGTCGTTCACGCGGAATACCGGGAAATCGGTTCCGGGTTGTGGTATCGGGTACACTTCCCTGTGAAAGTGCGACCGCACTGTGTTAATTCAGGAGGCCCATCCTGAACGCCCCCCTGAAATCCGGCGTGACGCCGCAGCGGTCGCTGATGACACGAGAGGGCTGGCCCTTCCGCGAGGACCCGGCACGGGGAGCTTTTCGGCCCGCGGTCCCGGCAGGACTGCCTTCAACGGAGATTTAGGCAGGCCAAGCTGACGACGTTCCGAGACCTCGGAGTCACACCAGAGATCGCTGATGCCCTCGCCACCGAGGGCATCACCACGCCGTTCCCCATCCAGGAGATGGCGCTCCCCCTGGCCCTCGCCGGCCAGGACATCATCGGCCAGGCGCGCACCGGCACCGGCAAGACCTACGCCTTCGGCGTGGCGATGCTGCAGCGGGTCGGCAAGCCCAGGAAGAACCGGAAGAAGCCCCGCGGGCTGATCGTCGTGCCCACCCGCGAGCTGGCCATCCAGGTCACCGAGGACCTGGTGACGGCCGCGGGCAAGCTCGGCTCCCGGATCCTCACCGTGTACGGCGGGCGCGCCTACGAACCCCAGATCGAGGCCCTCAAGCAGGGCGTCGACGTCATCGTCGGCACCCCGGGCCGCCTGCTCGACCTGGTCAAGCAGAAGCACCTGGACCTCTCCCAGATCGCCGTCCTGGTCCTGGACGAGGCCGACCGGATGCTCGACCTGGGCTTCCTCCCCGACATCGAGCGGATCATCAAGCTCGTCCCGGCCGAGCGCCAGACGATGCTGTTCTCCGCCACGCTGCCGGGCGAGATCGTGGCCCTGTCCCGGCGTTACCTCAACCGCCCCACCCATGTGCGGGCCGAGAGCAACGACGCCGAGGCCGAGGCCACCCCGCAGACCACGCAGTTCGTCTGGCGCACGCACCGGATGGACAAGATCGAGATCCTGGCGCGCCTCCTGCAGTGCGAGGGCCGGGGGCTCACGATGGTCTTCTGCGAGACCAAGCGGGCCTGCGACCGGGTCGTGGAGGACCTCAAGGACCGCGGCTTCGCCGCGGCGGCCGTCCACGGCGACCTGGGGCAGGGCCAGCGCGAGCAGGCGCTGCGGGCCTTCCGCAACGGCAAGATCGACGTGCTGGTCGCGACCGACGTCGCGGCGCGCGGCATCGACGTCGAGGACGTGACCCACGTCGTCAACTACGACTGCCCGCAGGACGAGAAGTCGTACGTGCACCGGATCGGCCGCACCGGCCGCGCCGGCCGTACCGGCGTGGCGGTGACCTTCGTGGAGTGGGAGGACCTCACCCGCTGGAAGGTCATCAACAACGCGCTCTCGCTCGACTTCGCCGAGCCGGCCGAGACCTACTCGACCTCTCCGCACATCTACAGCGCCCTGGGCATCCCCGAGGGCACCAAGGGCGTGCTGCCGCGCGCCAACCGCTCCCGGGCCGGTCTGGCCGCCGAGGAGGTCGAGGACCTCGGGGAGACCGGCCGCGTCCGCTCCCGCGGGCGCAAGGACCGTGACGAGGAGCGGGAGGAGCGCAGGGAGCGCCCCGCCCGCACCCGCGAGCGCCGCCGCACCCGCGGTGGCCGGAGCAGCGGCGAGGTCTCCGGGACGGGCGCCGAGACGGCGGCCGGGACGCCGGTGGCCGAGACGCCGGTGACCGGGACGCCGGTGGCCGAGGCTCCCGCGCTCCCCGCCGAGGAGCCGAGGAGCCGCCGCACCCGCTCGCGCGCCGTCCAGGAGCCTCCGGCCCCGGCCGAGGCCGAGGAGCTGCGGAGCCCTGCCGTCGAACTCCCCGAGGTGGAGGCAGATATGGCATCCCATGACGGGCCCGCCCCCCGGCGCGGCCGTGCCCGCGCAGGGCGCACCCCGGAGACCGGTCCCGACCGGCCGGCGGCGGGCGAGGAGGCCGGTGACCTCCGCTGGGACGACGAGTCCGCGGCCGCCCCGCCGCAGCTCCGCCCCCAGCCCGAGAAGATCATTCCGCCGAACCCGTTCACGGTGATCTTCCAGTCGCCGGACCTGGCGACGGACGACGACGAGGTGGCCCCCTCGGCCGCCTCCGAGCGCGTCCAGAACCGCCGCCGCCCCGCCCCCCGGGGCCAGCAGCGGGGACGCCGGGGCAACTAGCCGGCGGTGCGGAGGGGGAGCGTCCCGTGCGTCGCTCCCCCTCCCGCCCGCCGCAACGCGGCCGGACATCCCGGCCGGAGAGGTATCGTGGTCTCACGTGAGTACGCCGCGTTTTCTGACCCTGCCTCCCGGTGTCCGCTCGGTCTCGATCGACACGGCGGTGGGCACGTTCGCCGCGCTGGAGGCGCTGCCCGTCAGCGGTGTGCCCGAGCGCTGGCCCGCCCTGCTGGTCCCCGGCCTCACCGGCAGCAAGGAGGACTTCATCGCCGTCCTCCAGACGCTCGCCCAGGCGGGCCGCCGGGTCATCGCGGTCGACATGCGCGGCCAGTACGAGACGGGCGGCCCGGACGACCCGGCCGCCTACACCTGCGCGGCGCTCGGCAACGACATCGACGTCCTGGCGCAGACGGTCGCCGGAGACGAGCCCCTCCACCTGGTCGGCCACTCCTTCGGCGGGCTGGTCACCCGGGAGGCGGTCATCGACGGCCGCACCAAGTTCGCCTCCTACACGCTGATGAGCTCGGGCCCGGCCGCGATCGTGGGCCCGCGCGCCCGGTTCGGCCGCGCCATGCTCACCGAGCTGCCCGAGCACGGCATGGAGCACCTGTGGCACCAGCGGATGGAGCCGGAGGCCCTGGCCGCGGGGGTGCCCGACGAGATCGTCGCGTTCCTGCGCAAGAGGTTGTTCTCCAACTCGCCGGTGGGCATGGACGTCATGACCCGGCAGGTGCTCTCCGCCCCCGACCGGTGCGACGACCTGGCCCAGGTGGGCGTGGACACGCTGGTCCTGTACGGCGAGCACGACGACGGCTGGCCGCCGGAGATGCAGGCCGAGATGGCCCGCCGGCTGGACGCCGAGTGCGTGGTCGTGCCCGGGGCGGCCCACTCGCCCGCCGTGGAGGCACCGGAGACCACGGCGGCCGCGCTGACCGGCTTCTGGAACTCCGCCGAGGCCCGGCTGCTCAGCTGAGGCCCCGGTTCCGGGTACGCACCACCGGGGCGGCGGCCGGCTCCGGCATCCCCGCGCTCCTGGGAGGGCGTCCGCGGCGCCGGGGCGGACGCCGCCCTCGTCCCCGCCGGGAACCCTTGTTGGACGATCCATCCAATGCTGTGTAATCATCTGCTTACCATGGAGAGCATCGGAGACCTCGTCGTCCAGCCCCCGCACACGTCGACCTGGCTCGTGCACATCGACCGGTCCATGTGGGTCGGCGGCGTCCGCGGCCTCATGCTCCAGGCCCTGCACCCCCTCGCCATGCGCGGCGTCTGGCAGAACTCCACCTTCCGCCAGGACCCGTTCGGGCGGCTCCGCCGTACCGCCGACTTCGTGGGCCGGGTCACCTTCGGCAGCCCCGAGGAGGCCGACGCGATCGGGCGCCGGGTCCGGGGCATCCACCGGAGCCTGCGCATCGACGACCCCGACACCGGGCGGATCCACCGGGTGGACGATCCCGAGCTGCTGCTCTGGGTGCACTGCGCCGAGGTCTCGTCCTACCTGGCCGTGGCGCGGCGGGCGGGTCTCGGGCTCACCGGCCGCCAGGCCGACCGCTACCTCGCCGAGCAGCGCCGGAGCGCGACCTACGTGGGCCTGCACGCCGAGGACGTGCCCGGCTCGCTGGCGGAGATGGACGACTACTTCGCCGGGATGCGTCCCCGGCTGAGGGTCACCCCCGAGGCCGCCGAGACCGTGCGCTTCCTGCTCTGGCCGCGCCTGCCCGCCGAGCTGCGCATGCTCAACCCCGGCAAACCCGCCTACTTCCCGTTCGGCGCGCTGTGCTACTACTCGCTGCCCGACTGGGCCAGACGGATGTACGGCGTGCTGCCCGAGGTGCCGCCCGCCGCGGTGACCGCGGCGCTGAAGGCGTTCCGGCTGGGCGTGAACGCGCTCCCCGAGCCCGTCCACGACCGGGCCTTCACCCCGCGGACCCGCGAGATGCTGGCGGCCTGCCGGGCGCGGCTGGCCGCCGCGGGCTACGACGTGAGCCGGGGGCTCAAGGGGCTGACCGACCCGCGCCGCTGGCCGGCGGGGGCCGTGGAGGCCGCCTGAGAGGGACCGGCGGCCCGGTCCCGTGCCCCTCAGTCGTCGGCCAGACCCTCCCAGGGGAGCTTCCCGGGGGCGGCCGCCCGGCCGTCGGGGCAGTGGCGGCGGAAGTCGCACCACGAGCAGAGCGGGCCGGTCCGCGGCGGGAAGAGCGCGTCGATCTCCGCGGGGACCTCCGGCGGCGCGCCGTCCGCGCTCCGCCCCCTCGACCTGGAACCCCGTCCGGCCGGGCCCGCCCACGCCTCGTGGCGCTCGTCGGCCCGCGCGGCCTCCGCTCCGATCTCCTCCGCCCGGCGCAGGTGCCGTTCCAGGGACTCCTCGGTGTGCTCCCAGCCCGCGACCGAACCGGTCGGCAGGTGGTGGAGTTCGACCCGGCGGCAGGGGCTGTGCATCATCCGCCCGGAGGCGACGGCGTAGACGGCCAGCGCCAGCGAGGAGCGGGCGTCCTCCTCCGACGGCGGGCGGCGGCCGGTCTTGTAGTCGACCACGACCAGCTCCCCGCCCCGCCGGTCGAGCCGGTCGACCCGCCCGGACAGCGCCAGGACGGGGGTGCGGACGGCCACGGTCCGCTCCACGCCGACGGGCTCGTCGTCCGGGTCCAGGGTGGCGACGTAGCCGGCGACCATCGCCCGTGCCCGGTCGAGCCAGGCCGCCGACTGCTCGGCGTCCCGGAACCCGTCCGTGATCCATCCGCCGGCGAGCAGGGCCTCCGCCGTCTGAGGGGTCCGCCGCTCCGGCGGCTCCCGCCACCAGGCCGCCAGCGCGTTGTGCACGCTCACGCCCACGCTGGTGTGCGCCCAGCGCGGTCCCCGCTGCGGCGCCGGCCGGTCGAGGTAGGCGAACCGGTAGCGCCGCGGGCACTCCAGCCAGGTGTTCAGCCGCGACGGCGTGCAGGAGTAGAGCCGGCGCGGCATGCCCTCCAGCGGGAGCTGGTCCATGGGGAGGCTAGTCGCCGTCGATGTTCAGCCGGATGCCGGCCGCGCGCGTCCCGTCGGTCAGCGGGCCCTCGTCCTGCGCGGCGCCGCCACCGCCGGTCAGCGAGCCGGACAGCCAGGCGTCGAACTGCGGCTCCAGCTCGCCGATGGTCGACTCCTCGCCGTGCGCGGGCAGCACGCGGGTGCCGGACTTCAGGGTGAACAGCCGTCCGCCGATCGCGGCGAGCTGATCGGCCAGCGCGGGGTACTCGCCACCGATCTTGCCGGGACCGTCGGCCAGGAGCGTGTTGCCGGTGAAGACCGCGCCGAGGGCCTCGCAGTAGAGCGAGATGCCGCCCAGCGTGGTGCCCGGGGTCGTCACGACCTCCAGCTCCACGTCGGCGACGGCGAACACGCCCTCGTCCTCCAGGTCGATGTCCGGCCAGGTGTCCGGCCAGGTCCGGCGCCACAGCGGCTTGTCCTTGGGATGCATGGCGATCACCGCCTCGTCGCGCGCGGCCACCTCGATGGCCGCACCGACGTGGTCGGGCAGGCCGTGGGTGCAGATGACGGCGAGGATCTCGCGCTCGCCGACCTGCTCCAGGATCCTGTCCGCGTCACGTGCGGCGTCGATGACGATGACCTCCTCATCGTCACCCACGATCCAGGTGTTGTTCTCGACCTTGTGCTCGGTGCCGTCGACGTCGACGACACCCTCGGTCACCACTCGCTCGATACGCGCTGTCACGGTTACGAACTTTACTGCGCACCGGCGGCTCGGCCGAACCCGCTGCGCCGTGCGCGTCAGCCCGCTCCGACGAGCGCGCGCACGGCGGTGATGATGAGCTGTACGGCCAGCGCCGCGAGCAGCAGTCCGGCGATGCGGCCGACGAGCTCGATGCCGTTCTCCTTGATGACCCGGACGATGCCCACCGCGAACCGCATGAACACCCACAGCAGGATGTGCACCGCCCCGATGGCCAGGGCCAGCGCCAGGATGCCGCCGCTCTTGGCCTCCGCCTGCTGGGAGAAGACGATGGTGGCGACGATCGCGCCGGGGCCGGCGAGCAGGGGCGTGCCGAGCGGGACGAGCGCCACGTTCACGTTGGACTTCATCGTGGTGGGCGCCGGCCCGGTCTCACCGGTGAGCAGCTGGAGGGCGACCAGCAGCAGGAGCAGGCCGCCGGCGATCTGCATGGCCGGGACCTCGACGTGCAGGTAGCCGAGGATCGCCTGCCCGAAGACCGCGAAGACGACGATCAGGCAGAACGCGACGATGGGCGCCTGCCAGGCGATCCTCCTGCGCTCGGCCGGGCTGCGGCCGCCGGTGTAGGCGAGGAAGAGCGGGATGGTGCCGGGCGGGTCCATGATGACGAACATCGTGACGAACGCCTCGACGAAGAACTGGATGTCGAACACGTCTCCCCCGGGCCTGGTCGGAGGGGGAGCGTATCCATGCTAGGAGCGCCCGGCCCGCACGGGGCCGCCGGGTGGCCGCGCAGGCCGGGGACGGGCGGCCGCGCAGGCCGGGGACGGGCGGCCGCGCAGGCCGGGGACGGGCGGCCGCGCAGGCCGGAGGACGCGCAGGCCGGGACCGCGCCCCGGCCGGGACCGGCCGTACCCGCCCGGGCGCCCGCGCTCAGGTGCCCGGGATCAAGCGCCCGCGCTCAGGTGCCGGGGCCGCTCAGCCGGGGCGAGAAGGCCCCGAAGGGCAGGTCGAAGACCTGGCCGTCGTCGCGCAGGTCGCGCAGGGAGAGCTCGAAGAGGGCGACCAGGCAACCGGCGTCGGCGGGCCAGACGATGCTCCACAGCCAGTTGCCCATCGCCTCGCCCGCGTAGACCGCCCGGTCCGGGGCGCCGCCCGCGCACCACAGGGCGGCGGGATGGCCGTTCACGTCGATCTTCGCGTGCGGCGGGCCCTCACCGAACCCCTCCCCCGGGTCCGGCCCGGGCAACCCGCCGAACCCCGCGCCGAGCCCCACTCCGGGCTCCTCCGCGATGATCAGCATGTCCGCGGGGCCCTGCGTCACCGAGGGACCGGCCAGCGCGACGACGGTGGCCCTGGTGCCGCTGCGCTCGTCGCCCGCCGTGGCGAACCCGGTGACCAGCCAGCCCGCCGGGAGCGGCCACGGCATCCAGACCGGGACGTGGGCGTCCCGGGCGACGGCCTCCACGGCCGCCTGCGACGGGTGCAACGGCGGCTGCAGGGGCAGCACGTCACCGTGCAGGCCGCATCGCCAGGCGCTCGACCAGACACTCGGCGGATGAAGCGGGCCGAAACAGCGTGGACAGATGGGCGATGCTCTCACGCCTACCCACGGTGCTCTTCCGGTGACGGGTCAGTCAAGAGCGCAGTCCGTTATCCAGCCGTAATCTTGTTCAGGTGCGCGTAAATTGTGTGGGAGCGATCGTCTTCGACCGCTCCCGTCGGTTGCTCCTCGTCCGCCGCGGCCGCCCGCCCGGCGAGGGCCTGTGGTCCCTGCCCGGCGGCCGGGTCGAGCCCGGGGAGTCCGACGCCGAGGCGGTCGCCCGCGAGGTGATGGAGGAGACCGGCCTGGCGGTCTCCGTCGGCCCCCTGGCCGGTACGGTGGACCGCCCGGCCCCGGGGGGCGGCGTCTACGAGATCCGCGACTATCTGGCCGAGGTCACCGGCGGCGTGCTCGCCGCGGGCGACGACGCCGCCGACGCCCGCTGGTTCGCCCCCGAGGAGCTGCCGCGCCTGCCGCTCACCTCCGGCCTGCTGGAGGCGCTCACCGGCTGGGGCGTCATCGGTCCGCCGTCAGGGTCGAGCGCCACAGGGTGAGGTGGTCGGTGTCGTAGGTGGTCGACCGGCCCAGGGCCACCACGCGGTCGCCCGCCACCGCGACGGCGCCGAGCCACTGCACGCCGGTCCCGGCCATCCGCCCCTGGGTGGGGGTGTACCGCTGCCAGGACCGCCCGTCCTCGGAGGTCCACACGGCGCTGTCCTCCCCGCCGGGCTCGCCCTGCCGGCCCACCGCCACCACACCGTCCGGGGCCGCCGCCAGGTCGTACACGGCGGCCGCCCCGTCCGCGGGGAGCCAGGACGTCTCCCACGTCGAGCCGTTGTCGCGGGAGACGGCGCCGAACGCCCGGCGGCCCTGCGGGGTCTGCGCGGTGCCGATGACGACGGCCTGCCCGCCGTACGTGACCACGTGCCGCAGGCCCGCCGAGGTCGCCCCCTCGGGCAGCAGGGGCCCCCGCGCCAGCCAGGTGACCCCGTCGGCCGAGACCCAGACCACGCCGGTCTCGTGCTCCGCCGTGCCGGAGCCGCCGACGGCCATGTAGCCGGACGAGGTGGGCGAGACGTCGTGCAGGCGGACCCCGGCGCCGCCCGCGGGCAGCTTCTCCGCCCGGGTGTAACGCTTGAGGTCGGCGGAGAACCACAGGACCGGGGCGGAGGTGGCGCTGCCGCGCTCCTCCCCGGCCAGGACGTACCCGGACGGCCCGGCCGCGACCGCGTGCGGGGCGAGGAAGTCGCGGCCGTCCCCGGGCTTGAGCGCCCCCTCCACCGGCACCCGGCGCCAGGTCCCGCCGTCGGCGGAGGTGGCCAGCAGCGGCTCGGTCGAGGAGGCACCGCTCATCGTGCCGCCCACCGCGAGCCAGCCCCGCCTGCCGTACGCCACGTCGCCGAGCACCTGCCGGTGCGCGCCGCCGAGGATCTCCGCCGGTTCGCCGGTCCGCCACTGCTCGCCGTCCGGGCTGGTCCAGATCCCGGCGTCGCCCCGGACCGCGCCGACGGCGACGAAACCGCCCTCCCCCGCGGCCACCCGGGCCGTCTCGCGGGCGACCCGGACCAGGCCCTCGATCTCGGCCAGGGGGACCGCCCTCGCCTCGGCCCCCTCGGCCGCCGTGATGAGGACGAGCCGGTTGTCCACGTCGGCGGCGCGCTCGTCGCCGCCGACGACGAGCGTGCCCGTGCCGGAGAGGGCGAGGGCCCGCAGCGCCCCGGGCACCCGGCCGAGGTCCGCCGCCTCGGTCCATCTGCGGCCGTCCACGCTGCGGTGGACGACGTAGCGTTCGAGCCCCGACTCGGTGACCGCGGCCACCCCCTCGGAGGTGGAGGTCAGGCGCCGGACGCCCGCACCCTGCGGGCCCAGCCCGGTGATGGCGCCGCAGCGCTCCCACCGGCCGCCGTCCGCCGAGCAGTGCACGGGCACCTCGCCCTCGGCGTTGCGCTGCAGGATCGGGACCAGGACGAACCCGTTCCGGACCGTGGCGAGCGCGCCCGGCTGCGGGAGGACGTCGTCCAGCGCCACGCCTGAGCGCGACCAGGATCTCCCGCCGTCGCCGGAGCGCAGCACGACCGAGCCGGAGCCGCCCCGGGCCGGGTCGGCCAGCGCCACCACGGCGTCGCCCCGGGCGGCGACCGCCTTGACGCCGCGGACCCGGTCGGGGGCGCCGATGTCATCGGTGTCGATCCGGGTCCAGCTCCGCCCGTCGGGCGAGGTCCAGGCCGCCGCGGCCGGGGAGCCGTCGGCGAGGAGGGTGCTGCCGACCGCGACGAAGCCCGAGGAGGTCCGGGCCAGATCGGCGATCCTGTCCCCGTTCGCGAACGCGGTCAGCGCCTCGCCGTCCAGCGTGTTCCAGCGGTGGCCGTCGACGCTGGTCCACAGGGCCACGGTACGGCCCGCGGCGCCGAGCGGCTCGCTTCCCGCGGCCAGCCACCGGCCGTCGCCGCCGACGACCAGGCCGACCGTGGCCGGCCCGTCCTCCTGGCCGGCGAAGCCGGTCACCTTCCCCAGCCGCCAGGTCGTGCCGCCGTCCGGGGAGACCAGGAACAGCGGCCGGGGGACGGGCCGGGTGGTGTCGCTGCCGACCGCCACCACGGTGGAGCCCGCCGCGGCGACGGCGTTGAGCACCTGGCTGGAGCCGTCGCCGCCGCCGGCGACCGGGGAGACGAAGGTCCCGTCCGCCGGGCGGAACTCGCCGCCGGCCAGGCGCAGCCCCGGGCCGAACGGGTTGCCGGCGACCCAGTGCCACAGCGCCAGGCCTCCGCCGACCGCGGCCGTCAGGACGAGGACGAGGACCATGGGGACCACCAGGGCGCGCGCGCCCCTGCCCCGGCGCGGGGTGGAGCGGCGCACGGCCGAGGGCGCGGCCGAGGGGCGGTGGCGCCCCCCGCCGGGGCCGTGCCTGCGGGGCGGTCCCTGCGCCACCAGGAGGTCCGGCCGGACCGGCCTGCCGCCGGGCGGGCGCCCGACCCGCCGCACCGGCTCGAACTCCTCGGCGCCGCCGTCCCCTCCGCCGGGGTCCGGTCCGTGCCGGACGGCGTCGGCCTCATGCCCCACGGCGTCCGGCTCATGCCCCACGGCGTCCGGCCGTTCCGGCTCCGGTGGCGGCTCGTGCTCGGCGGGGCGGGGCGGCACCGGCTCGGCCTCCCGCTCGTGCCGCAGGAGGTCCGGTCCCGCCGGATCCGGCCCGTGCCGGACGGGATCCGGCCGTTCCGGCTCCGGTGACGGCTCGCGCCCCGTGGGACCGGTCCGCGCGGGACGGTCCGGGGAGCCGGGGACCCGGCGGGGAGGCCCGGACGCCACCAGGAGGTCCGGCCGGACCGGCCTGCGGCGGGGCGGTTCCGGCTCCGGATCGGGCACGGGGGCGGGGGCGGCGCCCGGACCGGGGGCGGCACCCTGATCGGGGCCGGAAGCGGGGCCGGGGCCGGGGGTCTCCCCCGCGGGCACGGGGGCCGCGGCGTAGGGCTGGGCGTAGGGACGGCGCCGTCCGCCCGCCGTACCCGGGGACCGGCCGGGAGCAGGCCCGGCGGCGGACCCTGCGGGCGGCCCGGCAGGCGGCTCCGGCTCCTCCCGGCCCGCGGGGAGCGGGGCCGCGAAAGGCGGCGCGATCCACGGGGAGGAGAGCGGCAGGCCGCGGAGCCGGTCGTCGGAGGGGCCGGGCGGGAAGTGCTGGATCGTCGGCGGGGACGGGGGTCCGGAGGACTCGGCGGATGCGTGGGACCCGGGACGCCCGGGGGACCGCCCCGCGCTCCCGGCGCGCGCCGTACCGCCGGCCGCGCCGCCGTCGTCCGGCGGCCGTTCTCCCGAGCGCGGATCGTGGGGGCCCGAGGCCACGCTCAGCACCTCCTCGCAGGAAGCCTCCGCGTCCGGATCCAGGGATTCCGGACCGTTCCATTCATCTCCAGCGCCTGGCCGCAATTCCCTACGGAAACGGCAGATCGCACGCGACCCTACTCTTACCCAGCCCCACTGAAACGATCACCTCGTCACCGCCCCGGACGGCCCTCTGCCGCGCCCCATCCACAGCAGCACGACGGAGCCGTCCTGGCGATACCTCTCTAGCGAGATTTATCGACTGAGCGCCGGATTTGTCACTGCCATAAATGGCATATCCGATTTCAGCCACTCGCCGGGAGCGGCCGAGCCCGCCCGGGTCCGTGCGGATTCCCGGCCCGTGTGCGGATTACTCCACAGACGGCTCGGGCGGCGGGGTCTTCCATGGAGGGCAGGCAGAAACCCCGACCCAGGGAGCAGCAGACATGAACCGGCTGGGGCCCGTCCTCACACTGGCGGCCGGAGCGGCGACGGCCGCCGTGCTCGGCGTGCTCAGCACCGCCCCGTCCGCGGCTCCGGACGCCCCGGGAGGGCCCTCCGAGGTGGCCCTGGCCACCTCGCAGGCCGCGCCCGCCCCCGCGGAGATCTCGAAGGCCACGGGAACCCCCGGGGCCGCCCGGACGGCCGAGACCACCGGGACCGCCGTCCCCGTCCCGGCCAGAGCCGACTACGCGGGCCGGGTCCGCGGCGACGGCGGGCTCATCGCCGTCTCCGTCCGCGGCGGCAGGGCCGTCGGCTACTTCTGCGACGGCAGGTCCGAGGCCTGGCTGAAAGGCCGGGTGACCGGCGGCACCGTGGCCTTGACCGGGCCCGGCGGCGCCTCCGTCACCGCCAGGCTCGACGGCGGAAAGGCCACCGGGACGCTGGAGCTCGGCTCCCGTGAGTGGCGCTTCACCGCACCGGCCGTCAAGAAGCCCTCCGGCCTCTACCGGGCCACCGCGGTCGTGCGTGGCGCGACCGTCCGGGCCGGATGGATCTACCTGCCCGACGGCAGCCGCGTCGGGCTCACCCTCGTCGACGGCGAGCCGGTCGACGTCGCCGTCCCCGAGCCCGGGGAGAACGCGACGGTCCGCGGCGAGCAGGTCGGCCCCGAGGACGTCGACGAGTTCATTGGAGAGTTCTGATGAGCGGCACCCACGGCACCCACGGTGACCGCGCCGGCCACCGCACCTACCACCCCGCCGACGGCCCCCGCGGCGACCGCGGCCCCGGCCCCGTCCGGGCGGACGGGGCCGGGGTCACGGCCGCCGCGCTCCCGTCCCGGCGCGGTCTCGCGCCGCTGCTCGTCCCGCTCGCGGCGGGCGCCCTGCTCGCCGTCACGCTGGGCGTGTACGGGCGCGTCCACACCCCCACGGGCTACGCGGTCGGCCCCGCCGGGTTCTCCGGCCCGCTGGCCATGAAGTCCTGGCTGACCACCGGCGCCTTCGTCCTCGCCGGCGTGCAGGTCCTGTCCGCGCTGGCGATGTGGGGCCGGATCAGACCGGACGCGCCGTGGACCGGCCCGCGGATCGCCGCCGTGCACCGCTGGTCGGGCCGGGCGGCGTTCCTGCTGACGGTCCCGGTGGCCTTCCACTGCCTGTACGCGCTCGGCGCCTGGTTCGACACGCCCCGCGTGCTGGCCCACTCGCTGCTGGGTTGCTTCTTCTACGGCGTGTTCACCGCGAAGATGCTGGCCCTGCCCCGCCCGGGGCTGCCCGGCTGGAGCCTCCCCCTGCTGGGCGGGTTGGCCTTCACCGCGCTGACCGGGCTCTGGCTGACCTCGTCGGTGTGGTTCTTCACCACGATCGGGGTGCGCCTGTAGGCCCTGCGGCTGCGGGCCCGGCCCGCCGTACCGCCCGCCGCGTCAGACGGAGGGCGGGGTGAAGGCGGAGGTGCGGGACAGCCCGGCCGCGCGGCCCTTGGCCGCCACCACCAGCGCCATCTTCCGGGACGCCTCGTCGATCATCTCGTCGCCCAGCATGACCGCGCCGCGCCGCTCGACCGTCGTGTAGTACTCGTACGCGTCGAGGATGAGCTCGGCGCGGTCGTAGTCCTCCTGGGAGGGCGAGAAGACCTCGTTGGCCGCCTCGATCTGGGTCGGGTGGAGCACCCACTTGCCGTCGAAGCCCAGGGCCGCCGAGCGCGCGGCCACCCGGCGGTAGCCGTCCAGGTCCTTGATGGCGAGGTAGGGGCCGTCGATCGCCTGCAGGTCGTGCGCGCGGGCGGCCATCAGGATGCGCATCAGGATGTAGTGGTAGGCGTCGCCCTCGGTGTAGCCCGGCGGCTGCTCGCCGACCACCAGGGTCCGCATGTTGATCGAGGCCATGAAGTCGGCGGGGCCGAAGACCAGCGTCTCCAGCCGGGGCGAGGCGGCGGCGATCGCGTCGACGTTGACCAGGCCCCTGGCGCTCTCGATCTGCGCCTCGAGGCCGATCCGGCCGACCGGGAGCCCGTTGGCCCTCTCGATCTGGGTCAGCAGGGTGTCCAGCCAGGACACCTGGCCGGCGTCCTCGACCTTGGGCAGCATCAGGCAGTCGAGGGACTCCCCGGCGCCCTCGACGACCTCGATGACGTCGCGGTAGGTCCACTGCGTGGACAGGTCGTTGACCCGGACCACGCGGGTCCGGCCCGACCAGTCGCCCTCGCGCAGCGCGGCCACGACGTTCTTGCGCGCCTCCTCCTTCGCCAGCGGCGCGACGGAGTCCTCCAGGTCGAGGAAGACCTCGTCGGCGGGCAGGCCCTGGGCCTTCTCCAGGAACCGGGGGCTGCTTCCGGGGACCGCGAGGCACGAGCGTCGGGAGCGCATGGCCCCACCGTAGCGGGCGCGCGGCCGGATCCGGCGGACAGGTCCCGCTGTCGTGGCCGCACAAACTCCCACCCCTGTTTCTTGGCGCACCTCTTGTGCGGTTCACGCACCGGATGTCCGAATAATGGGGACCACGCCTCGGTAAAGGGAGACGAACGATGGCACATGCTTCCCCGGCGGCCCGGCCCGCCGTACTGTCCGACCTCATCCCCGGCGCGCGGGTGCGCGACGCCGCGCTCGTCGTCGGCGGCGCCGCCCTGACCGGCCTGGCCGCGCAGCTCACCGTCCCGATGTGGCCGGTCCCGGTCACCGGCCAGACCCTGGCCGTCGTCCTGGTCGGCGCCGCGCTCGGCATGAACCGCGCGGTGCTCAGCATGGCGCTCTACCTGCTCGCGGGCGTCGCGGGCGTGCCGTGGTTCGCCGAGGGCGCCTCCGGCTTCGGCGGCCCCACCTTCGGCTACGTCGTCGGCTTCGTCGCCGCCGCGGCGATCGTCGGCAGGCTCGCCGAGCGCGGCGGCGACCGCACCGCCGCGCGCACGGTCGGCACGATGGTCCTCGGCAACCTGACGATCTACGCCTTCGGCCTGCCGGTCCTGATGGCGACCCTGGGCCTGGGCCTGGGCGAGGCGCTCGCCGCGGGCGTGGTCCCCTTCCTGGTCGGCGACGCGGTCAAGATCGCTTTTGCCGCCGGGCTGCTCCCGGCGGCCTGGCGGCTCGCCCGCCGCTGACCCTCCCCGGTCCCGTACGGCCTGCGCACCGCGGTCTCCGCGGGGCGCAGGCCGTACATTCTTCCCATGAGCGTGATCGAGGAGGGCGCGAAGAAGTCGGGCGTGCTCTGGCTGGAGCTGGACCGGCCCCGGCTCGCCTGGCACGTCTGGCACGACGGCGCCATCTACGTGGTCACCGGCGGCGGCGAGCAGGAGCTGCCCGGGCTCACCGGCGCCGGGCGCGTCGGGGTGACCCTGCGCAGCAAGGACAACGGCGGGCGCCTGGTCTCCTTCGACGCCGACGTCGAGGTGGTGGACCAGGCGCGGGAGGCCGAGGCGGTGGCCGCGCTCGCCAAGGAGCGCCTCAACGCCGCCGACGCCGCGGGCCTGACCGCCCGCTGGGCGGCCGGGTCCCGGGTGGTGCGGCTCACACCGCGACGGCCGGCTCCGTGAGCCCGCCCGCGGGCGCGGGCAGCGCGGCCGTGGCCCGCTGCGCGAGATAGGCGCCGACCAGGACGATGAGGCCGCCGACGATCTGGAAGACGCCCAGGGACTCGCCGAGCAGGACCCAGGCGATCACGGCCCCGGCGATCACCTCCAGCGAGGCGACCGTGGAGCCGACCGCGGCCGACAGGCGGCGCACCGCGGTGACGCCGAGGATGTAGGCGACGACGGTGGCGACCACGATCATCCACAGCGCCGCCACCGCCACCGGCAGGACCGGGGCGCCCTGCGGTTCCACGGCCCGGGTGAACGCCCCCCAGGGGATGTCCCACGGGCGGGAGAGCGGCACCAGCACCGCCGCGGCCCCGAGCAACCCCCAGGCGATGAGGCCCAGCGGGTCGACGTCGTCGCCGAAGCCGTCGCTGAGCAGGAAGTATCCGGCGCAGCAGGCCGCCGCGCCGAAGGCCATCAGCAGGCCGACCGGGTCGAGGCTCAGGCCCGACCAGACCTCCACCACGACGCCGAGCCCGGCCACCGCGACCACGGCCCCGACGAACGCCTCGCGCGGCAGCCGCAGGCGGCGGACGAAGCGGACCCAGAGCACGACGAGCACCGGTGCGGTGAACTCGATCAGCAGGGTGACCCCCACCGGGAGCCGGGTGATCGCCGCGAAGTACAGCGCCTGCACGCCCGCGACCGCGACCACCGCGTAGGCGCCGAAGAACAGCAGCCGGGAGCGCGGGATGCGCAGCGCCCGGGGCCGCACGGCCGCCAGGACGCCGACGAGCAGCAGCCCCGCTCCGGCCATCCGGACCCAGACGGACTCCAGCGGGCTCAGCCCTCCGGCGGCGAGGTACTTGGCCATCGGCCCGGAGAAGGCGAAACACCAGGACGACGCGAACGCGATCAGCAGACCGGCACGCCTCATGCGACACCACCCATGTAACTACCGTTTTGGAGTTTTGATGCTGTCACGGGCAGGGGATAAGGGCAAGGAATGTCCGGCATGTGAGCGTGCCTCGGCCTCCCGCCCCGGGATACGGCCTACGCTTCGAATGTGAGGATCTTCATCGCCCGGCTCGCGGGCACGCCCGTCTTCGACCCGGCCGGGGACCAGATCGGCCGGGTCCGGGACGTGGTGGTGACCGTCGCCGGCTCCCGCCCGCCTCACGTGCACGGCCTCGTGGTGGAGGTGCAGCCCCGCCGCCGGGTCTTCCTGCCGATCACCCGGGTGCTCGACATCGAGGCGGGCGCGCTGGTCTTCAGCGGCCGGCTCAACATGCGCAGGTTCGAGCAGCGGGCCTCGGAGACCCTCGTCATCGGCGAGATGCTCGACCTGGCCGTCGAGGCCGGCGGCGAGCGCATGACGGTGCTGGACCTCGCCATGGAGAAGACCCGCACCTCCGAGTGGCTGGTCACCAAGGTCGCCCTGGCCAAGCCCGCCCCCGCCCTGGGCCTGCGGCGCCGGGGCGCCAGCCGGATCGTGGACTGGCAGGACGTGCGGGGCTTCAGCGCGGTGCAGAAGGACCAGGGCGCGGCCGGCCTGCTGGCCGCCTTCGAGACCATGCGCGCGGCCGACCTGGCCAGCGCCCTGCACACCCTGTCCGACAAGCGGCGCATCGAGGTCGCCTCCGCCCTCGACGACGTACGGCTGGCCGACGTGCTGGAGGAGCTGCCCGAGCGCGACCAGATCGGCATCCTCAGCCGCCTGGACCCGGAGCGGGCCGCCGACGTGCTGGAGGAGATGAACCCCGACGACGCGGCCGACCTGCTCCAGGACCTCGCCCCCGAGCAGGCCGAGGCGCTGATGGCGCTGATGGAGCCGGAGGAGGCGGCGCCGGTCCGCCGGCTGCTGGTCTATCCGGAGAACACCGCCGGCGGCATCATGACCTCCGAGCCGGTGATCCTCCCCCCGACCGCCACCGTCGCCGAAGGGCTGGCCCACATCCGCCAGCGCGACCACATCCCGGCCGTGGCCACGCAGGTCTACGTGACCCGCCCGCCCGTCGAGACGCCGACCGGCCGCTTCCTCGGCCTGGTCCACTTCCAGCGGCTGCTGCGCGAGCCCCCGTCCACCCTGCTCGGCACGGTCATGGACGACTCGCTCGACCCGATCAGACCCGACTTCACCCTGAAACAGGTGACCTCCTACCTGGCCACCTACGACCTGGTGGCGGTGCCCGTGGTGGACGACGCGGGCCGGCTGGTGGGCGCGGTCACCGTCGACGACGTGCTCGACCACCTGCTCCCCGGCGACTGGCGGGAAGACGAGGACAGCGGAGGGAACACGTGACCGAACGGCTCGACCAGCCCAGGGAGCCGGGCCTGCGCCTGCGCCCGCACTACGACCCCGAGGCGTTCGGGCGGCTCTCGGAACGGATCGCCCGTTTCCTCGGCACCGCGCGCTTCATCGTCTACATGACGGTGTTCGTCGCGGTCTGGATCTCGTGGAACATCTTCGCCCCCGAGGGGCTGCGCTTCGACCCCTACCCGTTCATCTTCCTGACGCTCATGCTCTCGCTGCAGGCGTCCTACGCCGCTCCGCTGATCCTGCTCGCGCAGAACCGGCAGGACGACCGGGACCGGATCCAGGGCGAGCAGGACCGCCGGGCCGCCGAGCGCAACCAGGCCGACATCGAGTACCTCACGCGGGAGATCGCGGCCCTGCGCATCGCACTCGGCGAGGTCGCCACGCGCGACTACATCCGCTCGGAGCTCCAGCACCTGGCCGAGGAGCTGCGGGAGTCCTACGAGCCGGTCGCCGCCCGCCCGAAGGGCGGCCGCTGACCCCGCCGCGGGCCCCCTGCGGCCCCGCTGCGGCCCCCTGCGGCTCTGTCGCGGCCCCTCAGTCCTGCCGGTCCGCGTCCTGCGGGAACAGCTTGTGCAGCATGGCCGCGCACTGGCGCAGCTCGTCGGGGTCGAGCACGTCCAGGAACCGGCTGCGGATGCCGCGCAGGTAGGTGGGGGTGGCCTCGGCCAGCCGCCGGGCGCCCGCCTCGGTCAGGACCGCGAACAGGCCGCGCGCGTCACTGGTGCAGGCCTCGCGCTCGACCAGGCCGTCGCGCTGGAGGCGGTCGATGAGCCGGGTCAGGCCGCTGCGCGAGAGCAGCACCCGCTCGGCCAGGTCGTTCATCCGCAGCCGCCGGCCGGGGGACTCCGCCAGCCGCGCGAGCACGTCGTAGGAGGCCAGCGCCAGGTCGTGCTCGACCATCAGATCCGTCTCCAGCAGCCGGGTGATGCGCACCTGGGCACGCTGGAGCATGCGCCAGACCTCCAGCTCCTCCGGGCCGATGGAATCCCTTGACTCGCCCGCCGTCAGCGTCACGGAGTAACCTTAGAACGTTGCATGCGCATCTACATAGCGAATTGTCCGGATCGTACGGCGGGGTGCCCGCGCAGCGCCCGGCACGGCGGGTAACAAGACGTCAAAGGCGCTTCCGCCGCTCCCTGATCCCGGAATTCTTCGCACCCCCCCTGGGTTCATACGATGAACCCGTCCGCGAACGCCTGGACGACACAGAGACAAGGAGGGACGGCATCCCCCGTCGCCCTCACGGTGGCGGCAGCCGACACTTCGATGGCACCTACCCCGGAACTCGTGACGGCCGCGCTGGCCACCGTCAACGACCCTGAGATCCGCCGGCCGATCACCGAGCTCGGCATGGTCAAGAACGTCGACATCTCCCCCGACGGGGCGGTCCGCGTCGGCATCCTCCTCACCGTGGCCGGCTGTCCCCTCAAGGACACCATCACCCGCGACGTCACCGCCGCGGTCTCGCGCGTCGACGGGGTGACCGGCGTCCAGGTCGAGATGGACGTGATGAGCCCCGAGCAGCGCAAGGAGCTGCAGACCAGGCTCCGCGGCGACCGGGGCCCGGAGAAGGAGATCCCCTTCGCCAAGCCCGGCTCGCTGACCCGCGTCTTCGCCGTCGCCTCCGGCAAGGGCGGCGTCGGCAAGTCCTCCGTCACCGTGAACCTCGCCGCCGCCATGGCCGCGAACGGTCTCAAGGTCGGCGTGGTGGACGCCGACATCTACGGCCACAGCGTGCCCCGCATGCTCGGCGCCACCGAGCGGCCCACCAAGGTCGAAGACATGATCATGCCGCCGGTGGCGCACGACATCAAGGTCATCTCGGTCGGCATGTTCAAGCCGGAGGGCAACACCCCGGTCGTGTGGCGCGGGCCGATGCTGGACCGGGCCCTCCACCAGTTCCTCGCCGACGTCTACTGGGGCGACCTCGACGTCCTGCTGATGGACCTGCCCCCGGGCACCGGCGACATCGCCATCTCGGTGGCCCAGCGCCTGCCCTCCGCCGAGATCCTCGTGGTGACCACACCGCAGCAGGCCGCCGCCGAGGTGGCGGAGCGGGCCGGATCGATCGCCGCGCAGACCCACCAGCAGATCGCCGGCGTCATCGAGAACATGTCCTGGCTGCCCTGCCCGCACTGCGACGAGCGGATCTCGGTGTTCGGCGAGGGCGGCGGCCAGACCGTGGCCGACGCGCTCACCCGCACCCTCGGCGCCCGCGTCCCGCTGCTCGGGCAGGTCCCGATCGACATGCGGCTGCGCGAGGGCGGGGACGAGGGCAAGCCTCTCGTGCTCTCCGACCCCGACTCCCCGGCCGCGGCCGAGCTGATCCGCATCGCCGGCGGGCTGAGCAAGAAGCCGACCAGTCTCAAGGGCCTCCAGCTCGGCATCTCCCCCACCCGGGGCCGCTGAGCCCGCGGCGGTCCGGACCCCGTGCCGGGTCGGGGCCGTACGGCGGACGCCGGAAGGCGCCCCCTCTCCTGGGAGAGGGGGCGCCTTCCGCGTTCTCGCCGCCCGCCGACCGGGCCCGCCGCGCCGCGCGTTCTCGCCGCCCGCCGGCCACCGGCCGGGCCGGCCGTGCCGGTCAGGTCGGCCGGGCACCGCCGGGAGCCCGGGCCCCGCGCCGGGACCGGCGCCTCGTCAGGTGGCCTCCCGGTCGTACGGCGGGATCTCGCCGTAACCGAGCTCGTCGGCCGCCTCCGCCGCGTAGGACGACGGAACGGCCGGGCCGGTCAGCGCGGCGGCCGACTTGGCGCCGTCCCACTCCTCCTCCAGGTCGGCCGTGAGGTGCTTGCGGACGAAGTTCTTCGGGTTGAGGTCCGCCGGGTCGAAGTCGGCGAACTCCGGCCCCAGCCCCGACCGCAGGTCCTCCTTCGCGTTGTTGGCCATCCGCCGCAGGTTGCGCAGCGTCCTGCCCGCCTGCGCGGCGGCCTGGGGCAGCTTCTCCGGGCCGAAGACGAGCAGGGCGATGACCACCAGCGCCGCGACCTCAAACCACCCGAGTCCGAACACGGTGATCTCCTAGCGGCTCAGCGCGCGGGGGCGCCCGGCGCGCGCCGCCCGGCTCGGGCACGGCTCCATCGCACAACCCCCTGAAAGTCTGGAAGCTCTCCGGGAGAGGACCCGGAGAGCTTCCAGACTAATGCCCCGTGCCGCGAGCCCGCTCCCGCGCAGCGCCGGTCAGGACGAGGTCGGCGCGGGCGCGGGCCGGTCCGCCTGGACGGTCACCGTGGTGGTCTTCTCCTGGCCGCCCCGCTGGTACTTGACCTCCAGCTTGTCGCCGGGCGCCCTGCCCCGGACCAGCGCGATCAGCTCGTCGCCGTCCTGCAGCATGAGTCCGTTGACCTCCAGGATGACGTCGCCGGGCTTGAGGCCGGCCTGGTCCGCCGGGCCGCCGGGCGTCACCGGCTCCTGGCCGCCCTGCGCCTCGCTCGCGATCCGCACCCCGCTGCCCTGGTAGGCCTGGTCGATCAGCACGCCGATCCGCAGCTTGCTGGCGGCACCGGTGGTGATCAGCTCCTCCGCGACCCGGCGGGCGTGGTTGACCGGGATCGCGAAACCGAGGCCGATGCTGCCGCTCTGACCGCCCATCTGCCTGCTGCCGAGGGTGGCGATCGCCGAGTTGACGCCGATCACCTCGCCGTTCGCGTTGACCAGCGGTCCGCCGGAGTTGCCGGGGTTGATCGCGGCGTCGGTCTGGATCGCGCTGAACCAGGTCGTGTCGGAGGCGCTCTCGCCCGCCTGGACCGGGCGGTTGAGCGCGCTGACGATGCCGGTGGTGACCGTGCTGGTCAGGCCGAGGGGGGAGCCGATCGCGATGACCGGGTCGCCCACCACCACGTTGTCGGAGTTGCCGAGGTTGATCTCCGGCATGCCGAAGGTGTCGTCCGGCTTGACCACGGCCAGGTCGGACTCGGGGTCGCGGCCGATGATCCGGGCGGCGGTGGACTTGCGGTTGTTGAACTGGATCTGGATCTGGCCGCCGTCGGCGGCCGAGGCGACCACGTGGTTGTTGGTCACCACGTAACCGCCCTTGATCAGGAAGCCCGATCCGGTGCCGGTGCCGCCCCCGCCCTCGACGGAGAGCGAGACCACGCTGGGCAGCACCCTGGCGGCCACGCCCGCGACCGACTCCGGCGCCCGGGCCGTGGAGCCGCTGGGCGCGGCGGGCATGGTGTAGGACGGGTCCACACCCGGGCCGCCCGGCCGGGTGAGCAGGTAGGTGCCGACGCTGCCGAAGGTCGAGGCGAGCAGCGCGATCACCGCGGCCAGGGCGATGAGCGTGCCGGTGCCCGGGGTGCGCCGCCGGGGGGCCGCCGCGGCGCCCGCGGGACCGCCGGGCGGCGGAGCCCATCCGGGGCCCATGCCCACCGCCTGCGGGGGCGGGGGCGGGGAGGCGAAGACCGCCGTGTCGCCGTAGGGCTGCCCGTACGGCGCGGCGCCGGGGCGCGGACGGCCGGAGGGGTCACCCCAGCCGATCTCCTCCGTGTCGCTCCAGCCCTCGCGGGGCTGCGGCGCGCCCGGCGAGGGCTCCTGGTCCCAGCCGCGCGCCGGCGGGTGCCCCAGCTGACTCCACCCCTCGTCATCCGGGCGCCCGCCCTGCTCACCGGACTCACCGCGCGGTCCCGCGGCGTCCTCGGCCGGCAGGAACTCGGGCCGCGGGGACTCCGGAGCCGGCTCCTGGCCGCCGCTGAGGCCCGACGGCGCACGCCCCTCGGCATCGTGCGCCTCGTGGGTGCGGGGATCGTCGGTCGTCATCGGATACTCACTACTCCTTGCCTCGCATGAGGCCGCCCTTCGGCAGCAGCCAAGCAATCTTCCCCGGCGGAGCATACGAGAGACGTAAAGCACGTCCCGCCTGTCTGAAATGCCTCACACCAGTATCCCGGAGACTCCCCGTGCGCGGCCCGCCGCCCGGTCCGTCCGGACGTCCCCCGAACGAGGGGCGGCACGACCCCTGCGCGCGCAGCGCGCCAGGCCTCGGGGCACGCGGGCACCGGGGTGCGCGGGTCCCGGGGTACGGCGCGGGTCCCGGGGTACGGCGCTGCTCCCGGGGCACACGCGGGCACCGGGGTGTGCGCGGGTCCCGGAGCACGCGCGGACGCCGGGGGAGCCGGATCCCCGGGGAACGGAAGAGCCCGCCCCCGCCCCCGCGGGCCTGCGGGAGCGCGGTGACGGGCGGGCGGGTCACGGAGCGGGTGCGAACACCGTCGGGGTCGGAGTGGGCGTGGGCGTCACCGTGCCGCTGGGTGCGGTGTTCCGGTGCTGGTTGGCGAACATGTCCACCGGCGGCACCCGCGGGCCGGTCTCGGCGCCCCCCACGACGAACAGCGTGCCGAGCGCCACGGCCGCGGAGGCGAACCCCACCGCCACGTAGCCCGCCCTGCGGGAGCGGCGGGGTCCGCCGCCCGCTCTGCCGCGGGGGCGGTTGTCCGGCGGCGCGATGCTGTGCATGCTCGGGATCGGCGCCCCGCCGAAGGTCCGGGGGGCGGGGAAGGGCCGCTCGCGCGGCGGCAGCGGGCCGCCCGGCTCGGCCATCCGCAGCAGCGACACGGTCAGGTCGGCCGGCATCGACGGCCCGTCCAGCGAGCGCAGCCTGCTCTTCAGCGCGCGCACGGCGTCGACCTCCGCCCGGCAGTCGGCGCAGAAGGTCAGGTGCGCCAGGGCGCGGTCGCGCTCGTGGTGGTTCAGCTCTCCGTCGACCAGCGCGGAGACGCGTTCTCCAAGATGACTCATGCCCACTCCTTGCCGAGCGGCTCGTCGTGACATTCGCCCCTGACGGTCGTGTCCGCTCCGGACCCTCGCCGTCCTCGCACCGCGCTCATGCCTGCGCTCCCGGTCCGGGTCCGCCGTTCCGGATGCCTGTGGTGTCTCATGCGAGCTCCTCCCCGCGGGTGATGGTCGGGGGGGACTGGTCGCCGCGGGGCGCGCGGTGCTCCAGCGCGTCACGCAGCTGTGCCCGGCCGCGGTGGATGCGGCTGCGGACGGTGCCGAGCTTCACGCCGAGCGTCGCGGCGATCTCCTCGTAGGACAGGCCTTCGATGTCGCACAGCACGACGGCCGCACGGAACTCGGGGGCGAGCGCGTCGAGCGCCGCCTGCACGTCGGCGTCCAGGTGGGCGTCGTCGTACACCTGCGCGGGGGACGGCTCGCGGCCGCGCAGCCGCTCGGCCGCGTCGTCGGCGAACCCCTCGAACCGGATGCGCTGCCTGCGCCTGGCCATGTCGAGGAACAGGTTCGTGGTGATGCGGTGCAGCCAGCCCTCGAAGGTGCCCGGGGTGTAGTTCGACAGGGACCGGAAGACCCGGACGAACACCTCCTGGGTCAGGTCCTCGGCGTCGTGGACGTTGCCGGTCAGCCGGTAGGCCAGCCGGTAGACGCGCGCCGAATGGGTCCGGACGACCTCGTCCCAGGTGGGAGGCGTCCAGTCTGACACGGGAGCATCCACCTGGTGGTCGGGCTCGTCCACCAGCACCCCTCTCTTCGGGACCACCGCTATCGCCATAGTGCCTGGTTTCGTCCCTTCGTGCGCGCTCACTACCCTGAGGACCGGCAAACGCCGCTTTAATCCATGCAACGTCCCAGCCGGGGCATGAGTTCCCGATCCGGCCTGCCTCCCTTAGGCTGCGACCCAGCGCATGCGCGACGGTGCACGGATCGAGAGCGGGAGAGGAGAGGCCGATGGCAGAGACGCCGAGCAGTCCGTTGGAGGCCACTCTGGCCTATGCCGAGGACTTCCATCCCGAAGACGAGATCCTGCGCCTGGCCCGGCGGCAGGCCGTCGAGGTGGGGGCCCCTCCGGTCTCGCCGAGCTGCGGCGCCGCCCTCTGCTTCCTCGCCACCGCCGTCAACGCCCGCGCCGTCGTGGAGATCGGCACCGGCTGCGGCGTCTCCGGCCTGTGGCTGCTGCGCGGCATGCGGCCCGACGGCACGCTCACCAGCGTGGACGTGGAGCCGGAGCACCAGCGCCTGGCCCGGCAGAGCTTCGCCCAGGCCGGTTTCTCCGGCGGCCGGGTCCGGCTGATCACGGGCCGCGCGCTGGACGTGCTGCCGCGCCTGTCCGACGGCGGATACGACATGGTCTTCTGCGACGGCGCCATGCGGGAGTACGGCGACTATCTCGCCGAGTCCGTCCGGCTGCTCCGGGTGGGCGGCGTCGTCGTCTTCGACAACGCCCTGCTCCACCACCGGGTCGCCGACCCGGCCCGGCGCGACCCGGAGACCGTCGCCGTCCGGGAGCTGGGCAAGCTGGTCCGCTCCGACGAGCGGCTCCGCCCCCTGCTGCTCCCCCTCGGCGGCGGCATCCTGGCCGCGCTCAAGCTCGGCTCCTGACCGCCCGGCCGTACGGCCGGCCCGCACGGGCCCGCCGCGGGGCGGCGCTCAGCGGCCCGACAGCCACTCCAGCAGCAGGCGCACGCCGAAGCCGGTCGCGCCCTTGGTCAGCAGCCCCTCGTCCGAGGTGCTCCGGCCGACCCCCGCGATGTCCAGGTGCGCCCACGGCCGCTTCCCGGTGAACTCGCGCAGGAACAGCGCCGCGGTGATCGAGCCCGCGCCGTAGGCCGACCCGGCCTCGATGTTGGCCAGGTCGGCCACGGAGGACTCCAGGGCCGGCGCGTAGTCCTCGATCAGCGGCATCCGCCAGAGCCGCTCGCCGCTCGCCTCTCCCGCCTCGACCAGCCGGGCGGCCAGCTCGTCGTCGGAGGCGAAGACCGCGCCCAGGCCCTTGCCCAGGGCCACGCTGATCGCCCCGGTCAGCGTGGCGACGTCCACCATGACGTCCGGGTCCAGCTCGGCGTCGGCGTAGGCCAGCGCGTCCGCCATCACCAGCCGGCCCTCGGCGTCGGTGTTGAGGACCTCGACGGTCCGCCCGCCGTACTGGGTGATCACGTCGCCGGGGCGCTGCGCCGCGCCGGAGAAGGAGTTCTCCGCGGCGGCGACCAGGCCGGTGACGCGCACCCGCGCGCCGAGGGCGGCCAGCGCGCCCAGGACCGCGATGACGACCGCGCCGCCCGCCATGTCGGTCTTCATGAACTTCATGCCCTCGGTCGGCTTGAGCGAGAGCCCGCCGGTGTCGTAGGTGATGCCCTTGCCGACGAGGACCACGTGCCCGTCCGCCCGCCCGCCCTCCGGCTCGTAGGAGAGCTGGACGAGCCGCGGCGGGTTCACCGAGCCCTGGCCGACGGCGAGGATGCCGCCGAACCCCTCGGCGCGCAGCTCGTGCTCGTCCCAGATCCTGGTGGCCACGCCCTGCTCGGCGGCACGCTCGGCCAGCCAGGCGGGGCTCTTCACCGAGGAGGGGGTGTTGGCCAGGTCCCGGGCGAGCGCGACGGCGCCGGCGAGGGCCTTCCCCCGGGCGAGCCCGGCCTCGACGGAGCCGGTGTCCGGTGCGCTTCCGGTCTCCCCGCCGTCACCGGTGACGAGCCGGATCGAGCCCACCGGCCGGGAGGCGGCGGGGGTCTCGCCGATCCGGAAGGTGTAGGAGGCCAGCAGCGCGCCCTCGGTGAACGCCGCGACGGCCTCCGCGGCGCCCGTCCCCGCGGCCCCGGCCGGCGGCACCACGCTGATCTCGTCACGGCCCCTGCCCCGGCGGGCGACCGCCGCCCCGGCCTTGCGCAGCGCGTCGGCCGAACCGTCGCCGATGCCGTACAGCAGCACGCGGCCGACGGCCCCTCCCCGCGCCACCGGCACGTCGACGATCTCCCCGGCCTCGCCCTTGGCCTCGTAGCAGGCGAGCAGCCCGGCGGCGGGCACCGGCAGCTCCACCGGAGGGGCGAGATCCGCGCCGAACGGCACCGCGAGCAGCGCGGCGTCCTCCGGCACCCGCGCGGCCGTGACGATCGAGGTCTCCAGGGGCACGTCAGAACTCCAGTCTCGAACAACCGTTGCAGACGGAAGCGGCCCTGGCGCGAGCCGCCTCGGGGGGCGGCCCTGCGGCCAGGGCCGTGGTCACCGGGCCGGTCGTCAGCCGACGACCTTCTTCAACTCCTCGCCGAGGGCACCGGCCTCGTCGGCCGAGAGCTCGACGACGAGCCGGCCGCCACCCTCCAAGGGAACCCGCATGACGATTCCCCTGCCTTCCTTGACGACCTCCAGCGGACCATCGCCGGTCCTCGGCTTCATCGCCGCCATGCGTGTATCCCTTCCTGCTTCGGGCTCCGGATCTCCGTCAGACCCGAGGGTGGCCGACGCATTCACGTCTTCTGTGATGTCCTATTATCCCGCTTCCACGCTCGTGATGGGAACGATCAGGTCTCCCATCGGCCCCGCGCAGGCCCGACGCATTGTCCGGCATCCCTCGGGCGACCAGACTGGTCCCCGTGAACGCCCGCGCCGCACTCTTCGATCTGTACGGTGACCATCTGCGGTCCCGGGGCGGTCGCGCGTCCGTCGCCGCCCTCGTCCGCCTGCTCGCCCCGCTGGAGATCGCGGCCCCCGCCGTGCGCACCGCCGTCTCGCGCATGGTCCGGCAGGGCTGGCTCACGCCCACCCGGCTGCCGCAGGGGCCCGGCTACGAGGCCACCCCCAAGTGCGTGCGCCGTCTCGACGAGACCGCGCTGAGGATCTACCGGGCCGGGGCCGTCGCCTGGTCGGGCCGGTGGCACCTGCTCACGGTCGAGCCGGTGCGCGACCGGGCCCGGCGGGAGCGGCTCCGGGCCAGCCTGTCCTTCCTCGGGTACGCGCCGCTGGCGGAGGGCACCTGGATCGGCCCGCGCCCCTCCCCCGAGCTCGACACGCTCCTCGACGGCGAGGAGGTCCGCGCCCACCGCTTCGAGGCGGTGCTCGACGGCGACCCGCGGGCGCTCGTCGCCCGCACCTGGGACCTCGGTGCCATCGCCGCCGCCTACGAGGAGTGGCTGGCCCGCGCGGTGGAGCTGGTCGACTCGCTGCCGGACGGCGCCGCCGACGACCGGGTGTTCGCCGTCCGCAGCAGGCTGCTGCACGGCTGGCGCAACTTCCTCTTCCGCGACCCCGGCCTCCCCGCCGAGCTGCTGCCCGCGGGCTGGCCCGGCGAGAAGGCCCGCGCCTACTTCGAGCAGGAGGCCGCGCGCCTGCTCCCCGCCGCCTCGGCGTTCGTCGAACGCCACCTCACCGAGCCGTGAAAGGGCCCTTCCCGTTGAACGACGTCATCTACTCCGTCAGTGACGGGGTCGCCACCATCACCCTCGACCGTCCCGAGGCGATGAACGCCCTGACCGTGCGGATGAAGACCGAGCTGCTGGAGGCCCTGACCATGGCCTCCCAGGCGTACGCCGTGCGCGCGGTCCTGCTGACCGGCTCCGAGCGGGCCTTCTGCGCGGGCCAGGACCTGAGCGAGCACGCCGCGAACCTGGAGGCCGGGCGCGGCCTCGCCGACACCGTGCGCACCCACTACAACCCGATCGTCCGCACGATCGCCGAGATGGGCAAGCCCGTCGTCGCCGCGGTGAACGGCGTCGCCGCCGGCGCGGGCGCCGCCCTGGCCTTCGCCTGCGACCTGCGGGTGGCGGCCGACAAGGCCAAGTTCGTCATGGCCTTCACCGGGATCGGGCTGGCCCCGGACTCCGGCGCCTCCTGGACCCTGCAGCGCCTGGTCGGCCCGGCCCGCGCGGCCGAGCTGCTCCTGCTGGGCGACCCGCTCGACGCGGCCCGCGCCCTGGAGCTCGGCGTGGTCTCCCGGGTCGTGCCGGCGGAGGAGCTGGCCGGCGAGGCGCGGGCGCTGGCCGTACGGCTGGCGCAGGGCCCGACGCGCGCCTACGCGGCGACCAAGCGCGCGCTGGCCGCCGCGGCGGGCGGCACCCTGGCCGAGGCGCTGGCGCTGGAGGCCGACCTGCAGGACGAGTGCGCCGCGACCGAGGACCACCTCGGTGCCACCCGGGCCTTCCTCCGCAAGGAGCGCCCGAGGTTCTCCGGCCGCTGACCGCCGGGCGGCGGTCAGTCCCGCGGGGCGGCGGGCGCGGCGACCTCGGCGCGGACCCAGCAGCCGGCGATGTGGTCGTTGACCAGGCCGATGGCCTGCATCAGCGCGTAGGCGGTGGTGGGGCCGACGAAGCGGAAGCCGCGCCGCTTCAGCTCCTTGGCCAGTGCCCGGGAGGCGGGGGTCTGCGCGGGCACGTCGCCGTCGCCGGCGGGCACCGGGGCGTCCGGATCGGCGTAGCGCCAGACCAGGTCGGACAGGCCGGTGTCGAGCGCGGCCCGCGCGTTGGAGATCGCCGCCTCGATCTTGGCGCGGTTGCGGACGATGCCCGGATCGGCCAGGAGCCGCGCCACGTCGGACTCGCCGAACGCGGCCACGGCGGGGATGGAGAACCCGGCGAAGGCGGCTCGGAAGTTCTCCCGCTTGCGCAGGATCGTGATCCACGACAGGCCCGACTGGAACGCCTCCAGGGTGAGCCGCTCGAACACCCGGTCGTCGCCCTCGACCCGGCGGCCCCACTCCTCGTCGTGGTAGGCGATGTACTCGGGGGCCGAGGTCACCCAGCCGCACCGGACGGGCCCCGTCATCCGCGCTCCCCGGCGTCCTCGCGCCCGCCGGGGGCGGCCGGCCCGCCTCCGGGCTCCTCCCCCGGCGCGCCGTCCCGGGCCACGGCGTCGTCGTGCGCGGCGGCCGACCCGGGGCCGTCCCGGGAACCGTCCGCCTCCTGCGGGACGGCGTCCTCCACGGCGGTGCCCTCCCGCGCGGTGTCCTCCGGGGCGGCGGGCTCCGCCTCCGCCGGCGGCGCGGTCCGCCCGGCGTCCTCGTGGACGGCCGCACCGGGGCTCTCGGGCGCGTGCCCGGCGGCCGGGCCGTACGACGGGCCGGGGTGGAGCTCGTGCCGGGCCTGAAGCCTGCTCTCCAGCAGCTCCGACACCCGCTGCTCCAGCACCGCGATCCTGGTGTCGCGCTCGCTCAGCGCGTGCGCGACCCGCTGCAGGGTCTCGTCCACGCTCTGCGTGTGGTAGCCGACCAGGCTCACCGGGAGCTGCAGGGCCATGAAGTCCACCGCGGTGAGCTTCCCGGCGTCGGGCAGGGCGAGCGGGGGCACGTCGGGGGCGAACTCGGTCAGCTCGCCGCCCCTCCCCATGGCGACCACCACCACGCCGGCGAGAATGGCGAGCGCAGCGAGCACGAGTACGACCAGCACATACGAATCGTGCCACAACTCCCCCGGGCCGGGTCCCGCCGCGGACCGGAAGATCCGGAGCAGGACCTAGGATGACGCCATGGCGGTTCCCGTGGTGATCGGACCTGACGCGCCGGGCGCGCCCGGCTGGGTCGAGGCGCGCTCGGTCGCCGAGGTCGAGCGGCTCGTCCGCGCCGGGCACACCGTCGCCGTCACCCCCGCCGCGCTGGCCGGGGCGGAGGGCGCGGCGGGGGACGCCGCGGCGGACGAGGCCGCGGAGCTCGCCGCCGCCTCGATCTGCGCCTGGCTGGGCGCCCGGGTCTTCCGCACCGCCCGCCCCGCCCAGGTGCGGCTCGCGGTGGAGATGACCGAGTCCCTGGCCGGCAGGCGCCCGCCCGCGCTAGCCCGCCGCGGCCTCGCCTAGCTCCTCGGGGCTCGGCGACAGGTGCCGGGTCCTCTTCTCCAGCAGCTCGAAGGCCTCGCCGACGTCGGTGGTCCAGGAGATGGCGTCGAAGACGCCGGGCCGGGTGAACCCCGCCTCGTGCATGCCCTCCACCAGGCTCCGCAGCGGCGCGTACAGGCCCCACGGGTCCAGCACGACCAGCGGCTTGTCGTGCAGGCCCAGCGTCCGCGCGGTCCAGATCTCGAACAGCTCCTCCAGGGTGCCGATGCCGCCGGGGAGCACGAGGAAGGCGTCGGAGCGGGCGTCCATGACCCCCTTGCGCTCGCGCATGTCCGCGGTGACGACCAGCTCGTCGGCCTCGGTGTCGGCCACCTCGATGTCGACGAGGGCCTGCGGGATCACCCCGACCGTGCGGCCGCCGCCCGCGCGGGCCGCGCGGGCCACCTCCCCCATGCACGACACCCGGGCCCCGCCGCTGACGAGCGTGTGCCCGCGCCGGGCGAGCTCGGCGCCCACGTCCCGGGCCAGGGTCAGGTACTTGGGATCGATCCTCTGGCTCGACGCCAGGAACACGCAGATGAACACCGGATCACCTTATTCGGCGCCACCCGGCCGCGGCCACCGCGTTCTCCGCCGCCTCACTCCCCGGCGGCCACCGCGTCCTCGGCCGCCGCCTCCTCCTTCCCGAGCTGCGCCGACCGGCCGCGGTCCGCCTCGACCATGATCCGTACGACCTCGTCCGGGTCGTCGGTGACCTGGATCAGGTCCACGTCCGCCGGGGAGATCTTCCCGGTGGACACGAGCGTCGTCCTGATCCAGTCGAGCAGCCCGCTCCAGAACTCCGTGCCCACCAGCACCACGGGGAAGGAGGTGACCTTGCGCGTCTGGACGAGGGTCAGCTCCTCGAACAGCTCGTCCAGCGTGCCGAACCCGCCCGGCAGGGCGACGAACCCGCAGGAGTACTTCACGAACATGGTCTTGCGGACGAAGAAGTAGCGGAACTCGATGCCGAGGTCGACGTAGTCGTTCATGTGCTGCTCGAAGGGGAGCTCGATGCCGAGCCCGACCGAGATCCCGCCTCCCTCGACCGCCCCCTTGTTGGCCGCCTCCATGCACCCGGGGCCGCCGCCGGTGATGACGGCGTAGCCCGCCTCGGCGAGCCCCCGGCCGATCCGCACGCCCAGCTCGTAGTCGGGCGAGTCCACCGGCGTGCGCGCCGAGCCGAACACGGTCACCGCCCGGGGCAGCTCGGCGAGCAGACCGAAGCCCTCCACGAACTCCGACTGGATGCGCATGACCCGCCACGGGTCCATGTGCAGCCAGTCGGTGGACCTCTGCTCCTCCAGCAGCCGCTGGTCGTAGGTGGAGTCCGGGACGAGGCCGCCGCGGACGACCGCGGACCCCTGGCGGCGCTCCGGACGCGTCTTCTTCATCGATTACCTCCAGCATCGGCAGGACCCCGCCCTCGGGCCGGGGAGAGACTTCGCTGACGGCCTGGGCCGGCCGAAGAGGATCTGCCCAGCCAGGGCCGCAACCCACCTGTGAGGACATACCGGCAACCTTTACCGCCGATCACGCCGGAACCACCCCGAAAAAAAATCTTGAAAAATCCCGGTGGAAACGCGGAACCGGATTTCGCGATGGCTCCGTCTAATCGGCGAGGGTGCTGCTCGGGACTGAAAGTGGCTTTCCCCGCCAAATGGCCGGCGAGGAAAGCCACTTTCTCTTTGTCCGGAGGGCGCGCCCGGCGGGGACGCGGCGGGGCTCTCAGGAGAGCCAGGCCAGCATGTGCCGCTCGCATTCGGCGATCTTGGACAGCGAGGCGAACTCCCCGCGCTGGTGGGCCAGGTTCGGGTCGCCGGGGCCGTAGTTGACCGCGGGGACCCCGAGAGCCGAGAAGCGGGAGACGTCGGTCCAGCCGAGCTTGGCCCTCGGGGCGCCGCCCACGGCGGTCACGAAGGCCGCCGCCACCGGGTGGTTCAGGCCGGGCCGCGCGGCGGGGGCGCCGTCGGTGAAGTGCACCTCGAAGCCGTCGAACACCTCCCGCACGTGCTGCTGCGCCTGCTCCAGCGACAGGTCCGGGGCGAAGCGGTAGTTGACCGTCACCGCGCACTCGTCGGGGATCACGTTGCCCGCGACGCCGCCGGTGATCCCCACCGCGTTCAGCCCCTCGTGGTACTCCAGCCCGTCCACCACCGGCCTCCTGGCCTCGTAGGCGTTCAGGACGTCCAGCACCGGCCCGGCGGCGTGGATCGCGTTGGAGCCGAGCCAGGCCCTGGCGCTGTGCGCCCGCTTGCCCCGGGTGACCACCTGCGCCCGCAGGGTGCCCTGGCAGCCGCCCTCGATCACCCCGTCGGTCGGCTCCATCAGCACCGCGAAGTCGCCGGCGAGCCAGTCGGGGTGGTCGCGGCCGAGCCGGAACAGCCCGTTCCGCTCGGCCTCGACCTCCTCGCAGTCGTAGAAGACGTAGGTCACGTCCCGGTTCGGCTCCGGCAGCGCCGCGGCCAGCTTCAGTGCGACCGCGACGCCGCTCTTCATGTCGGAGGTGCCGCAGCCGTACAGCAGGTCGCCCTCGACCCGGCTGGGGAGGTTGTCCGCGACCGGGACCGTGTCGAGGTGCCCGGCGATCACCACCCGCTCGCCCCGGCCGAGCCCGGTGCGGGCCACGACGGAATCGCCGTCCCGGTCCACCCGCAGGTGCGGCAGGGGGCGCAGCGCCTCCTCCACCGCGTCGGCGAGCGCCTTCTCGTTCCCGCTGACCGACTCGATGTCCACGATCCGCGCGGTGAGCGCGCCGACGTCCTGCGTGAGATCCAAGCTCGTGCCCATGCCGCGACCCTACCGCCGCACCCGGGGCGCGGGGCGGACGGCCCGGGCGCGCCCCGGACGGCGCGAGGGCCGCGCCCCGGACGGCGCCGGGACCGCGCCCCGGGAGGTGCGAGGCCGCCGCCCCGGCCCTCCCGCGGGCGCCTGCCCGCTCCGCGGGGCCGGTAGGTTCTTCAGCGTGCGACGGCGGTTCTCCCCAGGTGTCATCGCGATCATCGCGATCGTGACCGTGCTCGCGGTGGGCATCACCGTGGGCGTCTTCGCCCTGCTCAACCGGACCGTGACCGGCGAGGGCTGCCTGGTCACCACCCCCGGCGGGACCATCCCCCTGGAGATCGAGCAGGCGCAGGTGGCCGCGGCCATCGCCGGGGTGGCCCACCGCCGCAAGCTGCCCGAGCGGGCCGTGGTGATCGCCTACGCCACCGGCATCCAGGAGTCCAAGCTGCTGAACATCCCGTTCGGCGACCGCGACTCGCTCGGTGTCTTCCAGCAGCGGCCCTCCCAGGGCTGGGGCACGCCCGAGCAGCTGCTCGACCCGGTCTACACCGCGGGCAAGTTCTTCTCCGCCCTGGTCAAGGTCAAGGACTACCGGAAGATCCCGCTGCACGAGGCGGCCCAGGCGGTGCAGCGCTCGGCCGACGGCTCGCTGTACGCCCAGCACGAGGAGAACGCGGAGATCCTGGCGGCGGCCTTCACCGGCCGCGTCCCGGGCGCGGTGCACTGCTGGTTCGACCTGGAGGACGAGGAGAAGCCGGTCCCGGACCCCGACCCCGCCGCGGCGCGCAGGGAGCTGGCCCGCACCCTCGGCTCCGGGACCACGCTGGAGACCTCCTCGCGCAGGCGCGGCTGGCTGATCGCCACCTGGTCGGTCGCCCACGCCCAGAAGTACGGCCTGCGCCGGGTCGGCTACGACGGCCGGTCCTGGAACGTGGAGGACGGCGAGGAGGGCGGCTGGCGGACCGACGCGGAGGCCTCCGCGAGCCGGATCCGGCTCTCCTGAGGCCCGGCTACACCCGTCGGCGGATCGTGATCGACCCCGGGGGCAGGGGCTGCGCGTAGCAGGAGGTCCAGCCCTCGCCCTGCACCCGTTCGAAGGAGAGCAGCCGGCCGTCGGCGGCGCGGTAGTCGGCGAAGTCGAGCAGCCCCCGCTCGGGCAGCCCGGTGAACCCCTCCCCGCGGAACGCCGCGGTCCCCCGGCCCTCCGGGAAGAACTCCACGCCCTCCACGATGATCATCGTCTTGGCCGGGATCATGCCCTCGTCGGGTACGGGCGTCCACAGCAGCACGTCGAGCCGGAGCCCCTCCTCGGGCGCCGGGCCCGAGCGCGTCTCGACCGAGAGCCACCGGTGGCGGCGCACGCCCTCGTCGAGGAGGTACTCCGTCCACTGCGCGCCCTGCCACGACAGGTGGATCGCGCCGAGGACGCGGGCCCGCACCCCCTGGTACTCGATCGTGTCGCCCACCTCGATCGTGCGGGGATCGGGGTAGTCCACGCCCGCCTGGCCTGCGTCCCCGGCCTGGACCGGGGAGGGCCGCGGCGGCGAGGAGCGCCCGGCCTCGGGCGGCGTGCGGGGCGTCTCGCCGGGGGACCCGGCCTCGGGCGCCCTCCTGTCCTGGCGCGTGGTCGCGAGGAACGCGCCCAGCAGCAGGACGAGGGTCAGCACGCTCAGTCCGAGTATCACGACGACCTCAGGGGTCATGCCGCGCGATCCTACTGGAGGCGGCGCACCGCCGCACTGACCCGTTCGTCACTGGCCGTCAGAGCGATCCGGACATGTCCCCCGCCCGCCGTGCCGTAGAAGTCACCGGGTGCGACGAGGATCCCCTTCTCGGCGAGTCTGCGCACCTGGTCCCAGCAGCCCGTGCCGTCGGAGGCCCACAGGTACAGCCCGGCGGCGGAGTGCTCGATCCGCCAGCCCGCCGCCTCCAGCGCGGGGCGGAGCGCCGCCCGCCGCGCCGCGTAGACGGCCTTCTGCTCCTCGGCGTGCGCGTCGTCGTCGAGCACCGCGGCCATCGCCGCCTGGACCGGCGCCGGCATCATCATGCCCGCGTGCTTGCGGACCTCCAGCAACCGCTTGATCAGCGCGGGGTCGCCCGCGACGAACCCCGCCCGGTAGCCGGCCAGGTTGGAGCGCTTGGACAGCGAGTGCACCGCGAGCAGCCCCTCGTGGGAGCCGCCGCACACGTCCGGGTGGAGGACCGAGATCGGCTCCTCCTCCCAGCCCAGCTCGATGTAGCACTCGTCGGAGGCGACGACCGCGCCGTGCTCGCGCGCCCAGGAGACGACCTTGCGCAGGTGCTCGGCGGGCAGGACCCTGCCGGTCGGGTTGGACGGGGAGTTGACCCAGACCAGCGGCACGCGCTCCGGCCCGAGCGCGAGCAGGCCGTCCGCGGGGTACGGCTCCGCGCCCGCGATGCGCGCCCCCACGTCATAGGTGGGGTAGGCCAGCTCGGGGAAGACCACCCGCCGGCCGGGGCCGACGCCGAGCAGCGTCGGCAGCCAGGCGACGAACTCCTTGGAGCCGATCAGCGGCAGCACGTTCGCCTGGTCGACGGCCACGCCGTGCCTGCGCCTCAGCCATCCGGCCGCGGCGGCGCGCAGCCGCTCGGTGCCGTAGGTCAGCGGGTATCCGGGGCTGTCGGCGGCCTCCGCCAGCGCCCGCCGGGCGACCTCGGGCACCGGGTCGACGGGGGTGCCCACCGACAGGTCGACGATGCCGCCGGGATGCGCCAGCGCCAGCTCCTTGTACGGCGTGAGCCGGTCCCACGGAAAGTCAGGCAGCCCGAACACAGTTCTCCCCGCTAGCGCCCCCGCCCGGCACGGGACGGGGGAGAGGTCGTGATGGTCCCCCTGGGCGGGGGGCGGTGGCGATCCGGCGCCGCACCGCCTCCCGGCCCGGCGGCGTTCTAGTGGCCCTCGGCCTGCGGCGGCAGGGCCGCGACGACCGGGTGGTCCTTCTCGATCTTGCCGACCTTGGAGGCGCCGCCGGGCGAACCGAGGTCCTCGAAGAACTCGACGTTGGCCTTGTAGAAGTCCTTCCACTGCTCGGGGAGGTCGTCCTCGTAGAAGATCGCCTCGACGGGGCAGACAGGCTCGCACGCACCGCAGTCCACGCACTCGTCGGGGTGGATGTAGAGCATGCGCTCGCCCTCGTAGATGCAATCGACGGGGCACTCCTCGATGCACGCCTTGTCCAGGACGTCCACGCAAGGCTGCGCGATGACGTAGGTCACCTCGGGCTCCTTCTTCTTTACGCACCTAGGCACGACTTCGACCGCGGGTTGCTACGCCCTAGAGTATTGCCGTGCCCGCCGCGAGTCTGAAACGGGAGGGGGGCGAAACGCGGTGACTCCTCGCTTCGGCGCCCGCCTGACCATCACAGTAAACCCCTCCGACGTGGGGAAAAGGGTAACGACCCGGCGAAGGGTCCCCGAAGGTTTCCGGGACGCCGTCGGCGAGCTGGAGTTCTGGCGCGACGGCGTGCTCGGGGTGCGCAAGCGGGACGGCACCCTCGTGGAGATCCCCGAGGAGGCCCTGGTGGCGGCCAAGGTCGTCGCGGGAGGCCCGCGGAGCGGCGACCCGCGCGGCGGCGGCCCGGTCCCGGGCTGACCGCGGACCGGCCGCAGGGCCGGTCGCAGGGCCGGCTGACCGCGGACGGCCGCCGGGTCAACGGCCGCCCCCGCCCGGGTCCGTCCCCGTACCGCGCGGTGCGCGCCGGTGTAAGCCGTTCACCAAGAACGGCCGCGCCTCCTCGACCCCTCCGGGCCCCGCAGGGAGTATGCGCCCCGTGACTGCATGCACCCGATTCGCCATCGCCACCGCCGTGGTCCTCACCGCCGCGATCACCGGATGCGGCGGCGCACCGGCCACCGAGGGAACCCCGCTCCCCCCGGTGAAGCTCCAGGCCGCCTCCCTGGAGGAGGGGTTCACGAGCATGGAGCGGCTCATCGAGGCGGCCCGGAAGGAGGGCTCGCTCAACGTGGTGGGCCTGGCCCGGAACTGGGTGAACTACGGCGAGATCATCGAGGCGTTCTCCGACGAGTACGGGATCACGGTGAACGAGCTGGAGCCCGGCGCGAGCAGTCAGCGCCAGATCGAGGCCGCCGAGCAGCTGCGGCCCGACGTGTTCGACCTGAGCCTGGAGACGGCGGTGGCGGCCGCGGACTCCTTCGCCCCCTACAAGGTCCGCGCCTGGCAGGACATCCCCGACCACCTCAAGGACCACTCCGGCAAGTGGTACGCCGCCTACGGCGGTTACATGTCCGTCGGCTACGACGCGCGCCGGGTCCGGGCCCCCGCCTCCTACGACGATCTGCGCAAGTCCGGCCACAGCGTCTGGCTGCCCGGGGACCCCAGGAAGAACGCGGCCGCCTTCAGCGGCGTGATGACCGCCTCGCTGCGCGACGGCGAGGCGGACGCGGAGCGGGGCGTGGAGTTCTTCCGCGGGCTGGAGGAGGCCGGGAACATCGCGGCCGACGGGAGCACCCCCTCCGTCGTGCTCGACTGGGACTTCCTCAACGCCGAGCGGGCCGCCGAGGAGGCCGAGAAGGGCAGGCCCGATTGGAGGGTGGCGATCCCGGGCCAGAGCACGATCGCGTCCTACTACGTGCAGGCCATCAACGCCGCCGCGCCGCATCCGGCGGCGGCCCGGCTCTGGCAGGAGTTCGTCTTCTCCGACCGGGGCCAGAACCTCTTCCTGAAGGGGTACGCCCGGCCCGTCCGCATGGAGGCCCTGCGCATGAGCGGTGCCCTGGACGCCGAACTGGCCGCCAGGCTCCCGGAGACGGACGCCGAGCCGGTGGTCCTGACCGTCCCGCAGATCGACGCGGCCAAGGCCGTCCTCGAGAGCGAGTGGGACGGCGCCGTCGGGTGAGCCGCCCGGGGGCGGTGTGGCCTGCGGGACTGATACGCCGCGCGATGCGCCAGCCTCTAAAGTGTCGGGAGGGTTTGCCGTTGAGGGGCTGCGGTCTCGGAATGTGAGCTGATCATCTTGCGATACGACACACCGAGCTTGATGAACTGGAACGCTCGCACCTACGACAGCGGCCTCGGATACATCTCGGCGTACGGCGCCCCGCTGGTCGACCTGCTGGATCCCCGGCCCGGGGAGCGCGTGCTGGACCTGGGGTGCGGCACCGGGGTGCTGACGGCCGAGATCGCTTCCCGGGGCGCCCGCGTGCTGGGCATCGACGGCTCCCCCGCGATGATCGAGAAGGCCCTGGCGCAGTATCCCGGGCTGGACTTCATCGTCGGCGACGGCCGCGACTTCGTGGTCGCGCAGCCGTACGACGCGGTCTTCTCCAACGCGGCCCTGCACTGGATGGGCAGCGAACCGGACGCGGTGATCGCCAGCGTCCGGGAGGCGCTGACCCCGGGCGGGCGGTTCGTGGCGGAGATGGGCGGCGCGGGCAACTGCGCCGCGCTGATCGCGGCGGTCTCCACCGCCTGGCGCGAGCACGGACTGCGCGACCCGGACCTGCCGTGGTACTTCCCGACCCCGGCCGAGTACGCCGCGCGGCTGGAGAAGGGCGGCTTCGTCGTCCGCATTCTCGAGTACTTCGACCGGCCGACGCCACTTGACGAATGCCCCAACGGCGCGGCGGACTGGGTCCGGATGTTCGCCGGCTCCCTGCTCCACCAGGTTCCGGCCGAGCTGGTCGAGCCGCTGCTGCGCCGGGTGAACGAACTGGCAGCGCCCGCGCTGCGGCGCGAGACCGGCTGGATGGCCGACTACGTACGGCTCCGGTTCGCGGCCGTCCGCCGCTGAGACCGCCCCCGCTGGGACCACCCCGGTGCACTGAGGCGATTTGCCAGACTATGGTCTGTTCCATGAGTCTCGTTCTCCAGCGACGAGGAGTGACTCGGGCGGCTTGAGGGGCTGGTGAAGGGAACGGATGAACGTCTGTCTTAGTGACCTTGTGCCGCCGTTGCGCTGGAGCGACGCGGCCGCGATCCCGGTCCTGCGGGACCAGCCCGATCTGCCGGACGCCTGGTGGCGCAGTCTGCCCCTGCCCACGGTCCTGTCCGTGCTGGGCGCCGACCGGCTCGCGGAGATCGTCACGGAGGTCGCGCTGGAGCACTGGCCCGCCGCGGCCGTCGGCGACGTCCTCCCCGCCCTGTACGTCCTGGATCCCGACGAGGCCGACGAGCCCTGCACGGCCATCGCCCTGGACCGGGCAGGCTCCTGGGCCGGGCTGCTCTCCCTGACCGGCCACGACCTGCGGGACCAGCCCTTCGTCCAGCCGCGCCCGCTGCTGACCACGCTCTTCTCCGCGGTCTTCGCCCGGCTGTCGCCGGTGTCCGCCGCGCCGCGGCCCGCCGCCGAGGAGCGCCGCGCCGCCGTACCGCAGGCGCCGGAGACCCCCGCGGGCCTGGAAGCACCGGCGGACCTGGAAGCACCGGAGGCCCCGGTGGGACTGGAGGCTCCGGAGGCATCGGAGGACGCGCGGCCCGTCGCCGCGCCCGAGTCCGGGAGCGCGGACGCCGAGCCGGAGGTCCCGGCCCCGGCCTCCACCGCGCCGGAGGCCGAGGCCGGGCCCGTGGCCGAGGCCGGGCGGGCAGCCGAGATCGAGGCCGGGCGGGCAGCCGAGAGCACGCCCGAGGCCGTCTCCGACCTCCCGGCCCCGGAGTCCGGGGACGAGCCCGCACGGTCCCTGCCGGAACCTCGGATCGCCGCGGAGCCCGGGCTCCCTGCCGCCGCCGGGTCCGGGCCGGATCCCCTGCCCGGGCCCCGGCCGCCGCTGCCCGGGACCGGTCCCGCGCGCGGGTTCGACCCCTGGACCAGGTCCCTGCCCGATCCTCTGCCCGATCCCCTGCCCGCCCCCCGGATCGAGACCGAGCCCTGGGCCGAGGCCGCCCTGCGCTCCGAGGCCGCCTTCCAGCCGGAGGCCGTCTCCGCCCCGGACGCCGGTCCCGGCTCCCCCGCCGCGGACGGGCCCGAGGCCGTGCGGGAGCCCGAGGCCGCGCACGAGCCGGATGCCCGCCCCGCGCCCGCGCCCGAGCCGGAACCCGAGCCCGAGCCCGCGCGCGAGCCGGAGCCCGAGCCCGCGCGCGGACCGGCGGGCGCCGGCGACGCGCCCGAGCCGGTCCCCGCATCCGCCGGAGCCGACGCGCCCGCGCCCCGGCGCCCGGCGCCGGCGACCCTGCACGAGCTGCTGGACGCGGCCTTCGCCGACCTGGAGGACCTGAGCTGGGCCGTCGCGCAGAACAGGGTGTTCACCGACGACCCGGCGACCGTCGAGGCGCTGGCCAAGCTCTTCGCGGTCCCGGCCGAGGTGGTCCGGGAGGCCGAGGACGACCTGCGCGCGCGGCTGCGCGACTGGCTCGCCTCCGACGAGGCGGCGCCGTACCGGGCGCACCTGGCGGCGCTCAGGAAGACCCTCGGCAAGGCCGCCCCCGTGGAGCGGCTGATCGGCGCGGCCGACTGGCACCCCCGGGAGCTGCGCTCCCTCGACGTGCCGGCGTGGCAGTTCGTGCTGGCCACCCTGGGCGACTACTACCTGGTCGACGACTGGCTGGTGGACGGCGACATCGCCGAGCTGCGCCACCGGACCCGCGACCTCATCAGCAGCGCCGAGCGCCCGCCGACCGTCGGCCGCGCCCTCGAACTGGTCTCCTCCCTCGGCATCCACCCCGAGGTCGCCAAGGAGTGGCTGGAGAACGTGCCGCAGCTGCGCATCCTCGGCGCCGGCGAGTCGGCCCGGCGCGCCAACGGCGCGGCCCCCCGCCAGGCGCCGGACGCAGGCCCCGGCCGCGAACCGGCCCCGGAGCCCTCCCGGGAAGCCGCCGGGGAGGCGGCCGGACGGCCCGCCGAGGCCGTCACGCCCCGGCCGCTCAAGGACGTCTCGCTCACCCGCCGCTGCTTCCGGCAGCCGGACGGCCGCTGGTGGCTGCGGGTCGACATCACCGCCGAGCACCTGTCGGGCGCCGAGTGCCCGCTGCCCAGCGGGTTCGCCGCCTACCTGGGGCTGGCCCCCGGCGACAGCCGTACGGTCACCAGCATGGTGGGCGAGCTGACGCTGCGCTGGCGGGACCGGCCGGCCCTGGACTCGCTCGTGCTCCTGCTGCACGACGTCGGCGCCAAGGAGGGGAGCCACCTGTTCCTGACGCTGTCCGAGGAGGGGGTCCTGCGCGCCAGGCACCTGCCCGCCGCGAGCCCCGGGACCGACCCGGTCGCGCGGGCCCTGCGGCTGGTCGGCTACACCGCGCCCGGCGGCACCGTCGAGCAGGCCGCCCGGGTCATCGCCACCCGGATCGGGATGAGCGGGTCGGCGGACCTGCCCGACCTCCTGGCCCGCCTGCGCGAGCGCGGTGACCGCGACCTGCAGTCCCTGCTGGCGTAGCCGATGCCCCGACTCGCGATCTCCCCCGAGTTCCCCGTGGAGCTGGGCGCACTGCCGCAGCCGGCGCGCCGGGACGCGCTGGTCTCCGTGCGCCGCTTCCTGCAGAACTCCTCCGGCGCGCCCCACCCGGAGCGGGTCAGGGGGGCCAGGGACGACCGGGTCGCGACGCTCCGCCTCGCCGACCGGCACCGCGGTGTCGTGGTCAGGCAGCGGGACGTCTACTGGCTGCTGACCGTCCTGCCGGACGCCGACGCCTGGGCCTACGCCCAGCGGTACCGCTTCGGGGTCAACCCGGTGATCGGTGTGGTCGAGGTGTGGGACGCCGAGGCGCTGGAGCAGGCGGAGCGGGCGATCCGCCGCTCGTCCGCGGTGTTCCCTGCCCGGCTCTTCGCCGACACCTGCGACAGCGACATGGCGGAGCTGGGTGTCGACCACCGCTTCCTCCCGCTGGTCCGGCTGATCTCCGACGAGCTGACCCTGGAGGCGCTGGAGCCGCTGCTGCCGGTGACGCAGTACGCCCCGCTGGCCGCGCTCGCCCGGGGGGAGTCGGTGGCCACGGCCTGGCGGGAGCTCGACGCCTGCCGCCCGGCCGACCCGCCGTCCGCCGCGGACCCCATCGACCCCATCGACCCCGACGACCTCGCCGCCGCGCTGCGGCGCAGCCCGGACCGCGCCGTCTTCGCCGCGGACGTGCGCGAGCTGAACCACGTGCTCGACGCGCCCGGCTGGTGCGTGTTCCTGCACCCGCCGCAGCGTCGGCTGGCCTACCGGGACTCCTACGGGCAGCCGGTCCTGGTCACCGGCGGCGCGGGCACCGGCAAGACCCTCACCGCCCTGCACCGGGCCGCCTTCCTGGCCCGGCGCGGCGCGGGCCCGGTCCTGCTGGTCACCTTCTCCCAGGGGCTGAGCACCGAGCTGTCCGCCCGGCTCGACGTGCTGATCGAGGACGGGGTGGTCCGCAAGCGCATCGAGGTCGGCAACGTGGACCGGCTCGCCCAGCGCGTCGTGGCCGAGGCCGAGGGACGCGCACCGGTGATCGTCGGCGCGGACGAGCTGGCCGGGCTCTGGCGGGAGACGGGCAGCGGGCACAGCCCGGCGTTCCTGCTGCGCGAGTGGGAGCAGGTGATCCTGGCGCAGAACCTGCTGACCCTGGACGAGTATCTGTCGGCCCCCCGCCCGGGCCGCGGCGTCGCGCTCCCGGCCGAGGAGCGGGCCGCCGTCTGGGCCGCGGTCGAGCACGTCACCGGGAGGCTGGCCGAGCGCGGCAAGCGCACCCTGCTCCAGCTCGCCGCCGACGCCTCGATCCTGCTCGGCCAGACCACCGGGGATCTGCTGGAGGAGGCCGCGCCGCGGCGGGAGCCGTACCGGCACATCGTGGTGGACGAGGCGCAGGACCTGCACCCCGCGCAGTGGCGGCTGCTGCGCGCGGCGGTGCCGCACGCGCCGGACGACCTGTTCATCGTGGGCGACCCGCACCAGCGCGTGCTCGACACCCGGGTCTCGCTCGCCTCCGTCGGCATCGACGCGCTCTGGCACCGGCTCCAGGTGTCCTACCGGCTCCCCGGGGAAATCCTCTCCTGGGGGGTGCGGCTGCGCGGAGGCGGGCCGGCCGACGGGCTGGTGGCCGGGGTGCAGGAGTTGTACGGTTTCCGCGCCACCCGGCACGGCCCGCATCCCGTGGTCCGCGCCTACGACTCACCGGAGGACGAGCTGAACGGCCTGGCAGCGCACGTGGCGCGATGGATCTCCGAGGGCGTCCCCCCGGGGGAGATCGCCGTGGCCGCCAGGACCGCCGACCTCGTCCGGGGCGCCAGGGCAGCGCTGAAGGACACGGGGGTGCGGGTGACCACGCTGCACGGCATGAAGGGGCTGGAGTTCCGGCGGGTGGCGGTGATCGGCGTCGCGGACGGGATCGTGCCGGCGCCGGACTCCCTCACCCCGGCCGGGGAGGACCTCACCGCCCGGGCGCACGACCTCCAGCGCGAGCGGGGGCTGCTCTACGTGGCCTGCACCCGGGCCCGCGAACTGCTGTACGTGTCCCACTCGGGACGGGCCAGCCCGTTCCTTCCCGTCTGATCACATACTCTGAACTGCGGATACATTCCCCTTGCCGGTTGGACCCCAATGAACCTCAGCCTGAGCGACATCGCGCCACCCCTGCGCTGGACCTCTCCCGGCCAGGTAGCGCCGATCGCGACCGACCCCCGTCTCCCCGAGGCGTGGTGGCAGGCGCTTCCGCTGGAGCGCGCCTGCTCCATCGTCGGGACCCCCGAGGTGGCCGGTCGGCTCGCCGACCTCGCCCTGTCGTGCTGGGGGCATCTGACGCTCGGCGACATCCTGCCGCTGCTCAGGTTCGCCGATCCGGCCTCGAGCGTGCACACGCCCGAGGGGCTCGGCCGCGAGACCGTGCACAAGCTCTTCATCGACGTGCTGGAGCGGCTGCTCGCCCCCGTCACCGAGGACAGCGTCGCCCCGGCGGTGCCCGCCCGGCCCGACCGTCCGCTGCCCGAGCTGATCGACGAGGTCTTCACCTCCCTGGACGAGCGCCAGCGGGCCATCGCCAGGGACCGGCTGTACGCCTCCCAGCGGGTGACGCTGGACGAGCTGGCCCAGCGGTTCTCGGTGACGCGCGAGCGCATCCGGCAGATCGAGCGCGACCTGCGCGACCACGTGGACACCTGGCTGTCCGGCCCCGACGCGGCGCCCCTGGTGGCGCACGTGTCGTGGCTGCGGGGTCGGCTCGGCTCCGCGGTGCCGGCCGACGACCTGGCCGCGGCGGTGCCGTGGCACCGCGCTGAGCTGAAGACGCTGGGCATCCCGGCCTGGCGCTTCGTGCGGACCCTGCTCACCGGCTACGAGCAGGTGGACGGGTGGCTGGTCGCGGGCGGCGCCGACGAGCTGCGGGAGAAGACCCGGCAGCTGTTCACCGACGGGCCGCGCCCGCTGGCGGAGGCCGTCACGATGGTCAGCCAGCTCGGCATCCGCGAGGACGTGGCCGAGCGGTGGCTGGCCGCGGTGCCCCAGCTGCGGGTGCTGGAGGACCACGTGGTGCTCTGGCCGCGCAGCGTCAACGACAAGGCCGAGGCCGTGCTCGCGGTGGCCGGCGGCGCGCTGACGCCCGAGGAGATCCAGGAGCGCATCGGCGAGGACTACAGCCTGGTCGGCATCCGCAACCAGCTCACCGCCGACGACCGGTTCCTGCGGCTGGACCGCAACAAGTACGGCCTGACCCGCTGGGGCGGCGAGCAGTACCTCGGCATCCGGGAGATGATCGTCCGGGAGATCGAGCGGGCCGGCGGCGAGGCCCCGGTCAACACGATCGTCGCCAACCTGACCTCCCGCTACGACGTGAGCGAGAGCTCGGTCCGCGCCTACGCGGGCGGCCCCGGCTTCGAGCGCACCCAGCGCGGGTGGATCCGGGTGGCCGAGGCCGAGCAGAGCGACTACCAGCCGCGCCGGGACGTCTCGGCGACCCGGCGGTGCTTCCGCAGCCGCGACGGCCGCTGGTGGCACCGGGTGGACGTCAACGCCGAGCACCTGCGCGGCTCGGGCTCGCCGCTGCCCACCGGGTTCGCCGCCTACCTCGGCATGGCCCCCGGCGGGCAGCTGACCGCCTCCACCCCCTCGGGCGACGTGGTGATCAGCTGGCACAACCAGCCGACCATGGGCTCCATCCGGCCGATCCTGGTCGCCGCGGGCGCCTCCGAGGGCGACCACGTCTTCCTGACGGTCTCCGACGGCGGCGAGCTGCTCACCCGCTACCTGCCCGCGGCCGTCCCCGGCCTCCCGGCGCTGAACCGGGCCCTGCACCTGATCGGCTACACCGCCCCGGTCGCCTCGGAGGCCGAGGGGCTGCGGCTGATCGGAGGCCGCATCGGCCTGCCCGAGGGCGCCGCCCGCGAGGAGGTCCTCGCCCGGCTGCGCGAGCGCGGCGACCGCGACATCCTCGCCTTCCTGGAGGGCACCGCCTCCTGACGCCTCCGCCCGGTCCCGCGGTCCGGCCGTGCCGGGCCCCGGGCCGGGCCGCGGGCCCCGCTCCGCTGACGGCCGGGACGCGCGGGGCGGAACCGGACCGACACCCGCGGCGGGCGGGCCGGTGCGCGCGGCGGGCGGGCCGCCGAACTAGTCTCGGGCTCATGCTGCGGCTCCACGACACCTCCAGCGGCCGGGCGGAGCGGGTGGTGCCCGAGGGCGCCCGCGCCCTGCGGATCGGCACCCGCGGCCCGGCCGCCCGCCCCGCCCGCCTGGGCGACCTCCGCCCGCACCTGCTGGCGGACCTGGTCCGGCGGGTCTGCGAGCGGCACCGGCTGCGCGTGGTCCTGCACCGCGCCGCCGACGACGACGCCTTCCACGCCGACACCCTGACGCTGAACCTGCGCCCCGCCGAGCATTCCTCCCCCGGTGCGCTCCCGGAGGTGCCCGAGGGGACCGTCCTGCTGGATGCGGCCGGCGGCCCGGCGGGCCCGCGGGCGGTCCGCACCGGGCCCGTGCTCGGCGGGGACGCGAGCGCGGCCGGCGGCGCGGGGGCGACGCTGGGGGACGTGGCGGCGCGGGGCCTCGACCCCCTGGCCGTGCGGCTGGCGCTGCTGGGGCACCGCTACCGCGAGCCCGCGGACCTGTCCTGGGACGCGCTGCGCGCCGCCGACCGGACGCTGCGCCGGATGCGCTCCCGCGTCGCCGAGTGGTCGGAGCACCCGAGCAGCCCCATGCCCGTCGACCGGGTCGCGCGGATCGAGGCGGCCCTCGACGACGACCTCGACACGCCGTCGGCGCTGCGCCTGGCGGAGGAGCTGGAGCAGGACGAGGCCCTCGCCCCGGGTTCCCGCTTCGAGGCGTTCGTCCACCTCGACACGGTCCTCGCCCTGGACCTGCCGGCGGACATCGGCAGGCCGCCCGGAGAACCCCGGTGACCCTCCTCCGGGAGCGGGACGCGGGCCTTCCTCCGGACGGTGCGCGCGCCGCCCCCCGCCACGCGGGGCACGGGGCGCGATCCGCGCCGGGCACCGTGAATGTCGGTGCCGCCCGATAGCGTCGCGATCATGAGTGAGATCGCTGTGACCGTACGGCCCGCGCGGGCCGAGGACCTGGACGGGGTGGTGGCCTGCAGTGCCGCGCTGTTCGCCGAGGACGCCGGGGCGCGCGACCCGTCGCTGAACCTGGCCTGGCCCCGCGAGCACGGCCAGGCCAGGTTCGCCGCCGCGCTGGACGATCCCGACCGGCTGGTCCTGGTCGCCGACGACGGCGGCCGGATCGTCGGCCACCTGACCGGGTCGCTCACCGGGCCCACCGCGATGCGGCCGGTCCCGGTGGCGACGCTCGGCAGCATGTACGTCCAGCCCGGCCACCGGGGGCAGGGGGTCGGCGCCCGCCTGGTGGCGGAGTTCCGGTCCTGGGCCCGCGGGCGCGGCGCCCGCTACGCCGGGGTGACCGCCTACGCGGCCAACGAGGCCGCCGTGCGCTTCTACCGCAGGCACGGCTTCGCGGACCGCTCCACGGTCCTGGAGACGGTCCTGTGACATCCGGGGCCCTGTGCCGTCCCGTGGCGGCGGGGCCTCTCCCGCACGGATCGTGCCCGGTGCCGCACGGGTCCCCGCGGCCGGGAGGCGGTGCGCGTCCTCCCTCACACCGCCGCGGACGCCCGGCGGTAGAAGCCGATCTGGTCGGCGACCACGCGGTCCCGGAACCCGGGGTCGGTGTAGAAGGTGAAGTGGGTGCCGGGGTAGACGCGCAGCTCGCCCCGCGGCGCGCGCTCGGCCAGCGCCCGGTTGGTCTCCAGCGGTGTCTCCCGGTCCTCGGCGGCGACGCAGACCAGCAGGGGGCAGGCCAGGCGCGCCGCGGCCTCTGCGGGCCGGTAGCGCATCATCTGCAGCAGCCCTCTGGGCGCGACGCTGTTGCGCCAGGACGTCTGCTGCCCGCCGGTCAGGGTCTCGATGTGCCTGTCGGCCTCGGGGGTCGCGGTCACGGCGAGCTCTCCCGGACGTCCCACCATGGGGATGTAGTACGGCCGCAGGCCCAGCCGGCCCCGTAGCGCGTCCCAGAGGATCGCGCCCAGCAGCCGCAGCGTGTCACCGGCCGACCGGCCCTCGACCTTCTTCGGGAACCCGTTGAACGGGATCTGCGCCACCACCGCGGCGATCCGGGGATCGCCGGCGGCCACGGTGACGGCGTGCGCGCCGCCCAGCGAGTTGCCCCACAGCAGCACCCTGTCGGGGTCGACCCGCTCGTGCCCCCGGACGAAGGCCACGGCGGCGCGGACGTCGGCGAGCTGGCCGGGGATGTCGGGGACCTGGCGCGGCTCGCCGTCGCTCTCGCCGAAGCCGCGGTAGTCGAAGACCAGCGCCGCGAAGCCCTCTGCGGCGAAACGCTCGGCGTGGTCGAAGAGCCGGTCCATCGTCCCGCTGAAACCGTGGCAGAGCACCACGCACGGCACCGGTCCGGAACCGGCGGGCAGGTAGAGGTGGCCGGCGCAGCGGACGCCGGCGACGGGGAAGGACACCCTGGTTCGCATATAGATCATCCCCACGGCGATAGACTTACCTTTGGTAAGTAGGCTACCAAACGAACTGACCACAGGTAAGTGGGGGACATGACATCCCAGCGGATCCTGGAGGCGGCGCGGGCCCTGTTCGCCGCCCGCGGCTACCGCGCCACCTCCATGCAGGCCATCGCCGACGAGGTGGGCATCACCAAGGCCGCCCTCTACTACCACTTCGACTCCAAGGAGGAGATCCTCCACCGGCTCACGCTGCCGCTGCTGGACGAGCTGGAGGCGGTACTGGCCCGGGCCGAGTCCTGCGACGGCGCCGAGGAGGTGCGGTGGCGGGCGATCGAGGGCTACGTCGACGTGCACCTGCGCCACCGCCACACGCTCACCATGCTGGTCAAGGACATGACCCTGCTGGTGCAGGCGCCGGTCGCCGACCGCTTCCGGGCCGCGATCGCCCTGGCCAACGAACTGGTGGCCGGTCCGGGCGGCGGGCTCGAACAGCGGGTACGGGCCTCCCAGGTGGTCGCCGGGCTGGCCGATCCGGTGGTGCTGTTCCGCGACGAGCCGGCCGAGCGGCTCAGGAGCCTCATCCTGGACGGCGCCAGGGCGCTGCTGGACGGACCGGGCGCGCCCCGGGCGCGCGGGCGCGCCCGGGGACGGAACGGCGGGCGGCGGGCCGCGCTCACCGGGGAGCAGGCCGCCCAGGCGCGCTCCCTGTACGCCGAGGGGCACGGCGCCGAGGAGATCGCCGCCCGTTTCGACGTCTCCAGAGCGACCATCTACCGCTATCTCAGAATCTAAAGATTATGAGATTTGATTCTGAGACTGGGCCCCGGCCGTCACGCGTCCCCGGTAGGGCCCGCCGTCCCGGCGTCTACAGCTCGTGCGGGGCGACGACGATGCCGTCCTCGTCGCTGTAGAGCCAGGCGCCCGGGGTGAAGGTGACCTCGCCGAAGGTGACGGGCACGTCGAGCTCGCCCCTGCCGTCCTTGGCGCTCTTGCGGGGGTTGGAGCCGAGGGCCTTGATGCCGAGGTCGAGGGCGGCGAAGGCGGCGGTGTCGCGGACCGCGCCGTTGACGACCACGCCGGACCAGCCCGAGGCGACGGCGGAGGCGGCGATCACGTCGCCCATCAGGGCGCTGCGCAGCGAGGCGCCGCCGTCCACCACCAGGACCCGGCCCTCTCCGGGGGTGGCCAGGACCCGCTTGACGAGGGCGTTGTCCTCCAGGCAGCGGACGGTGGCGATCGGGCCCGCGAAGCGGGTGCGCCCGCCGTACGAGCGGAACTGCGTCACGCAGCTGGCCAGGACGTCGCCGTGGGCGTCGATCAGGTCGGCGGTCGTAAACTCCATGCGCCGCATTCTCCCGGATGCGATCGTGGCCCTACGGATCCGGGGGTGGTCGCGCCGAACGCCCGGACGTGTCGCAGGGAGGTCTTTTGAGGTTCCGGCCGTACGCCCGGATGTCCCGGCCGCTGCGGTGGCTCGCACGGGTCCTCACCGCGCTCGCGCTCCTCGGGCCGGCGGGCGCCGGGGCCGCCGTCTGGGCCGTGCGCGCGTCGTTCCCGCAGGTGTCGGGCACACTCGCGGTGGACGGCCTGACCGGGAGGGTCACCGTGCACCGCGACGCGTACGGCATCCCGCACATCTACGCCGACTCCGCCCGCGACCTGTTCCTCGCCCAGGGCTACGTGCACGCCCAGGACCGGTTCTTCGAGATGGACCTGCGCCGGCACGCGACGGCCGGCCGGTTGTCGGAGATGTTCGGCGCCGCCACGGTCGACCAGGACAAGGCGGTCCGCACCATGGGCTGGCGGCGGGTGGCCGAGCAGGAGCTGCCGCTGCTCGACGAGCAGACCCGGCTCCACCTCGAGGCCTACGCCGAGGGGGTGAACTCCTGGCTGGAGCGCAGCGGGGGCGCCCTCTCCAGGAGCCTGGAGTACGGCGTGCTCAAGCTGGTCGCCCCCGGCTACGAGCCCGAGCCGTGGACCCCCGTCGACTCCCTGTCCTGGCTCAAGGCCATGGCCTGGGACCTGCGCTCCAACCTGTCCGACGAGATCGGCCGGGCGCTGGCCGCCACCCGGCTGCCGCGCGAGCGGGTGGAGCAGCTCTGGCCCGGCTACCCGTTCGACCTCCACCGGCCGATCGTGACCCGGGGGGCGGTCACGGGCGGGCGCTTCGACCAGAGCCGGGAGCCGCAGGAGAGCGTCCCCGCGCCGGACCCCGCGGCGCTGACCCGGGCGGCGGAGGCCATGCGCGCGGTGCCGAGCCTGATGGGCGACCCGGCGGGCGGCAGCGGCATCGGCTCGAACTCGTGGGTGGTGAGCGGGCGGCACACCGCCTCGGGCAAGCCGCTGCTGGCCAACGACCCGCACCTGGCGGCGGGCGTGCCGTCGGTGTGGTACCAGGCCGGGCTGCACTGCCGGAGCAAGAGCGCCGAGTGCCCCTTCGACGTGACGGGGTTCACCTTCTCCGGGACCCCCGGGGTGATCATCGGGCGGAACGACCGGATCGCCTGGGGGTTCACCAACCTCGGCCCCGACGTCGCCGACCTCTACCTGGAGAAGGTGAAGGACGACTCCTACCTGCTGATGGGCGAGTGGAAGCCGCTGGAGAAGCGGACCGAGACGATCCGGGTGGCCGGGGGCGACCCGGTCGTGCTGACGGTCCGCCACACCATGCACGGCCCCCTCGTCTCCGACGTCATGGGGGACGCCCGCGGCGCGCTGGCCGGGGCCGGGCGGGCCGACGGCGAGCGGGCCGACGCGGTCGCGCTGAAGTGGACGGCGCTGGAGCCGGGCCGGAGCGCCGACGCGGTCTTCGCGTTGAACGCCGCGCAGGACTGGAACGACTTCCGGGCGGCGGCGAGCCTGTTCGACGTGCCGGCGCAGAACCTGGTCTACGCCGACGTCGACGGCAACATCGGCTACCAGGCGCCGGGCCGGATCCCGGTGCGGGTGCGCGGCGACGGCACCTGGCCGGTGCCCGGCTGGACCGGCGAGTACGCCTGGCAGGGCACCATCCCCTTCGACGAGCTGCCCAGCCTCTACAACCCGCCGGAGGGCCACATCGTGACCGCCAACAACGCGGTCATCGACCCGGAGCGCTACCCGCCGGTGCTGACCAAGGACTGGGCGTACGGCTACCGCGCCCAGCGCATCTCCGAGCGCCTGCGCGCCGCCCTGGCCGAGGGTCCGGTCGACGCCGCGGCGATGGCCGCGCTGCAGTCGGACACGCACAACGGCTTCGCCCGTTTCCTGGTGCCCGCGCTGCTGGAGCTCCAGGTGGCCGGGCCGGCGGGGCGGGCCCGCGAGCTGCTGCGCGACTGGGACGGCTCGCAGGGCGCCGGTTCGGCCCCGGCGGCGTACTTCAACGCCGTCTGGCGGCACCTGCTGCTGGAGACGTTCGGCGACGAGCTGCCGGAGGGCGCCCGGCCGGGCGGCGGCGACCGCTGGTTCGAGGTGGTCCGCGTCCTGCTGCAGCGGGCCGGCGACCCCTTCTGGGACGACGTCCGCACGGACGTGCGGGAGACCCGCGACGACATGCTGCGCCGCGCCCTCGCACTGGCCTACGACGAGCTGGATGCCCGGCTCGGCCCGGAGCCCGGGGCGTGGCGCTGGGGTGAGCTGCACACGCTGACGCTGGTCCACGGCTCCCTGGGGACCTCCGGGATCGCCCCGGTGGAGTGGCTGTTCAACCGGGGTCCGTTCCGGGTGGGCGGGAGCGACGACGCGGTCGACGCCACCGGCTGGGACGTGCAGGAGGGGTACGCGGTGAGCTGGCTGCCGTCCATGCGGATGGTCGTCGACCTCGCCGATCCGGACGGCTCGCGGTGGATCAACCTGACCGGCGCCTCCGGCCACGCATTCCACGACCACTACGCCGACCAGGCGCCGCTGTGGGCCGCCGGGAAGACCGTCCCCATGCGCACCGGCGAGGAGGCGGTCCGCGAGGCGGCCGTGGACACGCTGACGCTCGTGCCGCCCGGCGGTCAGGGCCCGGTGCGGGGCGACCGGGACCACCACGGCGGGGTGCGCCGGTAGCCGCCGTCCTCCAGGACCGCCAGTCGCTCGAAGACGTTCCAGGAGGCGGGGTTCCCGCACAGCAGCAGTGAGACGGCCGCCGCGGCGACGTAGAGCGGGAGCATCGGCAGACCCGCGCAGGCCGCGTACTGCGAGGCGTGCCGGGCCTCGTGGCGCAGCAGCGCGCCGGTCAGATAGCCCTCCCCGTGCCGGGTCAGCACCACGTTGCCGACGGTGAACGCCCCGGCCACCGGGAACGGGATGCGGTAACCGTGCGCCAGCAGGAGGCCGTCCGGGCCCGCCGTCAGGCGGGCGCGACCCAGCCGGGCCACCAGCAGCCCCAGGGGGGTGGAGAGGTTCGCGTAGTTGAGCGCCCGCCGGGTGCGATGCCACCGTCGCATACCGGTGATTGTGCGCCCTGCGCGCGATCGGCGACAGGGGGCCGTGCGGGGCTCAGCCCAGCCTGCGGTAGCGGCCCTCGTGGTACAGCAGCGGCGAGCCCTCGGCGGGCGTGTCCACCGCGACCACCTCGCCGACCACGATGGAGTGGTCGCCGCCGTCGTGCACGGCGGTCGTGCGGCACTCCAGGGTCGCGAGCGCGTCGTCGAACAGCGCCACGCCGAGCCCGCCGCGGTGATGCGGGCGGCCGTCGAGCTGGCCCTTGAGCGGACGGCCCCGGTGGGCGTAGAAGCGGGAGACGTCCTCGGCGGTGTCGGCCAGGACCGACACCCCCCACACCCCGGCGGCGAGCACCGCGTCGTGGAAGCGGGCGACCTTCTCCGCGCAGAACAGCGCGAGCAGCGGGTCCAGCGAGACCGAGGCGAAGGAGTTGACGGTCATCGCGTGGTCGGTGTCGTCGACGATGGTGGTGACGACCGCGATGCCGGTCGCGAAACGGCCGACGACCCTGCGGTAGGCGTCGCGGTCCACCGGTTGCTCTGGCTGCACGCAGGCCACCCTACGCAGTCAGGACGGATCGGACCGCACCGGGCCGGCACCGTGGGGGTAGCCGCTGAGCAGCCACGATCCGCCCCGCGCCGGGGTCATCAGCACGCCCGCCAGCACGGCGAGCAGCCCGCCGTACAGGTAGACGTAGCCCGACGGGTCGTCGGCGATGACCAGGTCGCCCTCCGGGCGGACGCCCAGCCAGAGCATCGTGACGGCCGCCCAGCCCGCGGCGGGCGCGCACGCCGCCCCGCGGCCGCGCATGGCCCGGCCGGCCCCGAGGCAGACGGCGAAGAGCCCGGCGACCCAGGCGATGGCCGAGACCGGGACGGGCCGGATGTACCACGAGTGCTGGAACCCGCCGAGCAGCCCCATCAGGAGGCCGAGGAGGACCAGCACGGTGTAGGCCGCCGCGGTGACCGGCGACGACGGTCCCGCGGTGGCCTCCGCCGGCGCCCTGGTCGTCTCCGGAACCTGTTCCACGGACATCGAGGCTAGTTGATGCCCGCGAAGAGGTCGTCCTCGCGGTCGTACGGCTCGCCGATGCCGCCGGCCTCGACCGGCGCCCCCCGGCCCGCCGGACCCGGCACGCCGTGGCGCAGGATGTAGTGCTCGACCCCGAACGCCTGCTGGCCGATGCCGTTGGACAGGGCGAACCAGGGCGGGTCCACCGCGATCTGGGTGGCGTGCGCGCGCATCGCGTCGAGCTTGGCGCCGACGTGGGCGCGGGCGTCGATCTCGGTGGTGACGTCCTCGTCCGCGCAGCCGTACGGCAGGTCGTCGGCCTCGGCGATCTGGAAGCGCGTGCCCGCCTCGCGCATCGCCTCGGTGGCCCGGCGGACGGCGGACCGGGGCAGCGCGGTGAGGTAGAACTTGGAGATCCGCCACGGCTCGCCCTCGCCGTGCGCGGGCTCGGAGGCCAGGTCGAAGGCGCGCCGGGCCACGCGGTGGGCCTGGATGTGGTCGGGGTGGCCGTAGAAGCCGTTGTCGTCGTAGGTGACCAGGACCTGGGGGCGGACCTCGCGGATCACCTTGACCAGCTCGGCGGCGGCCTCCTCGACGTCGGCCCGCCAGAAGGCGTTCTCCCGGTGGTTGGAGGCGGCGCCCATCATGCCCGAGTCGCGCCAGCGGCCGGGCCAGCCCAGGAAGCGGTGGTCGGTGACGCCGAGCGCGCGGCAGGCCGCCGCCAGCTCGCCGATGCGGTGCTCGCCCAGCGTGTCGTCGCGGTCGGCGGCCAGGTGCGCGAGCTCCGGCGGGATGACCTCGCCCTCCTCTCCCAGGGTGCAGGTCACCAGGGTGACGTGGGCGCCCTCGGCGGCGTACTTGGCCATCGTGGCCCCGGTGCCGATGGTCTCGTCGTCGGGATGCGCGTGTACCAGCAGCAGACGCCGATCGTTCATGACTCAGAGGGTATCGGGGTACCGGAGACGGTCGGCGACCGGAGGAACTTGTCGGCCCGCGCCACCCCCGGGAAGTAGGTAATTCACCCAATAAGTCTCGTCTGACCATTTTCTTTCATAACAGCCTTCACTCGAACGTCTGCGGGCACCGTGGAACACGCTGTCAAGCTGGCAGGATGGGCGGTATGAGTGAGAGCTTCCCTCGTCTGCACGCGCGCACCCGCCGTTTCACCCTCGGAGTGCCGCGCGGCTTCACCATCGCCCCCGACGGTTCCCGGATCGTCTTCCTGCGGACGAAGGGCGGCTCCGATCCCGTCACCTGCCTGTGGGAGTTCGACGTGGCAGGCGGCGGCGAGCGCCTGGTCGCGGACCCGCGCGCGCTGGCCGTGGACGAGGAGGACCTGCCGCCCGAGGAGCGGGCGCGCCGCGAGCGCAGCCGGGAGCAGGCCGGCGGCATCGTCGGCTACAGCACCGACGCCGCGGTGACCACCGCCGTCTTCGCCCTGGCCGGCGGGCTGTACGCGGTGGACCTGAGGACCCGGGGCGTGCGGCGCCTGGCGACGCCCGGCCCGGTGATCGACCCGCGGCTGTCGCCCGACGGCGGCTACGTCGGCTACGTGACCGGGGGAGCCTTCCACGTCCAGGACCTCCAGGACGGGGTGGACCACACGCTGGCCCGCCCCGAGGGCCCCGGCGTCACCTACGGCCTGGCGGAGTTCGTCGCCGCCGAGGAGATGAACCGCATGCGGGGCCACTGGTGGTCCCCTGCGGGCGACGCGGTGCTGGTCGAGCGTGCCGACGAGTCGGCGGTGCGGGAGTGGTTCATCGCTGACCCGGCCAACCCGTCCCGGCCCGCCGTCCCGCAGCGCTACCCCGCCGCCGGCACGCCCAACGCCAAGGTGGAGCTGTTCGTGCTCGGCCTGGACGGCTCCCGCACGCCGGTGCCCTTCACCGACGAATACCTCGTCACCGCCTGCTGGGACGCCCACGGCCTGGCGATCGTCACCCTCTCCCGCGACCAGCGGTCGATGAAGCTGCTGAAGATCGACCCGGCCACCGGGGAGTCCGTGCTCGTCCGCGAGGACACCGACGACGCCTGGGTGGAGATCGTCAACGGCGTGCCCGGCCACCTGCCGGACGGCACCCTGGTCTGGGTCGCCGACTCCGAGGGGGGACGGCGCCTGATCATCGGCGACGAGCCGGTCACGCCGCCCAGCCTCCAGGTCCGCGAGGTCCTCGACGTCTCGGGCGGCACCGTGCTCTTCCGGGCCAGCGGCGGCGACCCGGCCGAGATCGCCGTGTGGGCCTACCGCGACGGCGGGATCACCCTGATCAGCCCGTCCGCGGGCGGCGTCTACAGCGGCCGCACCGCGGGCGGCACCCTCGTGCTCACCGGTCAGACGCTGGACACCGAGGGCCCGGTGGTCCAGGTCTTCCACCACCACTCCCCGCGCGGCCACATCGCCTCCCACGCCGAGCGGCACGGCCTGGACCTGCGGGTCTCGCTCATCCGCGCGGGCGAGCGCGAGCTGTCCACCGCCGTGATCCTGCCCAGCGGCCACGTGCCCGGCTCGGCCCGGCTCCCCGTCCTGATGGACCCGTACGGCGGGCCGCACGCCCAGCGCGTGCTGGCCGCCTCCGGCGCCTACCTGACCAGCCAGTGGTTCGCCGACCAGGGCTTCGCGGTGGTCGTCGCCGACGGCCGGGGCACCCCGGGCAGGGGCCCGGAGTTCGAGCGGGCGATCCTGCACGACCTGGCCGGCCCGGTCCTCGACGACCAGGTGGACGCCCTGCACGGCGCCGCCGAGCGCTTCCCCGACGACCTGGACCTGTCCCGGGTGGCCATCCGCGGCTGGTCCTTCGGCGGCTATCTCGCGGCCCTGGCCGTGATGCGCCGGCCCGACGTGTTCCACGCGGCCGTCGCCGGGGCCCCGGTGACCGACTGGCGGCTCTACGACACCTGCTACACCGAGCGCTATCTCGGCCTGCCGGACGAAGGCCGCTACGATGCCTCGTCGCTGTTCGCCGACGCCGACAAGCTCGACCGGCCGCTCCTGCTGATCCACGGCCTGGCCGACGACAACGTGGTCGCCGCGCACACCCTGCGGCTGTCCTCGGCGCTGCTGGCGGCCGGCCGCCCGCACAGCGTGCTCCCGCTGTCCGGGGTGACGCACATGACCCCGCAGGAGGTCGTGGCCGAGAACCTGCTCCTGCTCCAGGTCGACTTCCTCAAGAAGTCGCTCGGGATCGGCTGAGCCGCGGGCCGCGCGGGCCGCGCCCCCACCGCCGGGCCGCGGCCCGCGCCGTGTCCGCACCGCTTTCCACCGCGGCGCGGCGTGTCCGCGCCGGTCCCTACCGCGGCATGCCGTGCCAGCTGCTCCACAGCGCGGCGTAGGAGCCGCCGGCGGCGACGAGCTCGTCGTGGGAGCCCAGCTCGCTGATCCGGCCGTCCTCGACCACCGCCACCCGGTCCGCGTCGTGCGCGGTGTGCAGGCGGTGCGCGATGGCGATCACCGTACGGCCCTCCAGCACCGCGGCCAGCGACCGCTCCAGGTGCCGGGCCGCCCGCGGGTCGATCAGCGAGGTGGCCTCGTCGAGGACGAGGGTGTGCGGGTCGGCCAGGACCAGGCGGGCCAGGGCGAGCTGCTGCGCCTGGGCCGGGGAGATCGCCGTGCCGCCCGAGCCGACCACGGTGTCCAGGCCGTCCGGCAGCGCCTCGACCCACTCGGCGGCGTCCACCGCCGCCAGCGCCGCCCTGACCCCGGCGTCGTCCGCGTCCGGGCGGGCGATCAGCAGGTTGTCGCGGAGCGTGCCCCGGAAGACGTGGTGCTCCTGGCTCACCAGGGCGACCTGGCCCCGCAGGTCGTCCAGGGGGAGCTCGACCAGCGGGGCACCGCCGACGGTGACCGTGCCCGCGCGCGGGCCGTGGATGCCGGCCAGCAGCCTGCCCAGCGTGGACTTGCCCGCCCCGGACGGGCCGACCATGGCCAGCCGCTCCCCGGGCCGGACGGCCAGGTCGATGCCGTGCAGCACGTCGTGCCCCTCGCGGTAGGCGTAGTGCACGCCGTCGGCCCGCAGCTCCCGGCCCTGCGGGGAGGCCGAGCCGGCCTCGCGGTCGTCGGGCACCTCGGCGACGCCCAGCAGGCGGGCCATGGAGGCCCCGCCGACCTGGAGCTCGTCGATCCACATCAGCAGCCGGTCGAGCGGGTCGACGAGCTGCTGCACGTAGAGCACGGCCATGGTGACCTGCTCCAGCGTGGCCCAGCCCCGCAGGTGGAACAGGCCGCCTGCGACCAGGGTGGCCACGATCGGGATCACGTAGCCGAGCTCGACCGCGGGGAACCAGACGGTGCGCAGGCCGAGGGTGTAGCGCTCGGCCGCCCACGACCGGGCGATGTCGGTGTCGGTGCGCCGGCGGCGCCGCTCCTGCAGACCGAGGGCCTCCACGGTGCGGGCGCCGTTCACCGTCTCGGCCAGGCCGTCGGTCATGTCCGCGTAGGCGGCGCTCTCCCGCAGGTAGCCGTCCCGGGCGCGCTTGAGGTACCACCGGGTGGCCAGCCAGATCAGCGGGGCCGCCAGCAGGGCGGGCAGCATCATCAGCGGTCCGGCCAGCACCAGCGCGCCGACCGTGATGGCGCAGGTGACCAGCGCGATCAGCGTCTCGGGGACGGCGTGCCGCACGGTCCGCGACAGCGCGTCGACGTCGCGGGAGGTCCGGGTGATGAGGTCGCCCGACCCGGCGCGCTCGACGACCGAGAGCGGCAGGCCGAGCACCCGGCCGACGAACTCCTCGCGCAGCTCGGCCAGGACCTTCTCGCCGAGCGTCGAGGAGGCGTAGACGGCGTATCTGACCAGGACCGCCTGCCCGGTCAGGAAGCCGCCGACCGCCAGGGCCAGCCAGAGCGGGTCGACCGCGGCGCCGTCGTGGACGTCCTGGACGAGCCCGCCCAGCAGCCACGGCACCGCCAGGCCGAAGGCGGCGGCCAGGCCGTGCAGGACCAGCGCCGTCACCAGCTCCCGGGGGTATCTCATCATCAGCCGCCGGGCATAGGCCTTGACCTGGGCCTGGTCGGCGACCGGCAGGATCCGGTCGTCCCGCCGCTCGCCCGACTCCCCGGCGGTGCGCTCGTCCGTTCGCTCGCTCATGCGTCCTCCTCCGTCGGCCGCATGGGCGGCACCGCCGTGCTCGTGGTCCGCTCGCTCACGTCAGTCCTCTCCCCGGGTGACGGTGGCGGCGTAGGCCGGCGCGGTGGCCAGCAGTTCGCGGTGGGTGCCCTGCGCCCGCACGACGCCGCCGGCGACGTGGACGACGTGGTCGGCGCGGTCGAGCACCAGCGGGCTGGTCGTGCAGACCAGCGTGGTGCGGCCCTGGCGGGCCTTGGCGAGCCGGTCGGCGATGCGGGCCTCGGTGTGCGCGTCGACCGCGCTGGTGGGCTCGATCAGGATGAGCACCTCCGGGTCGGCCAGCAGGGCGCGGGCGAGCCGGAGCCGCTGCTGCTGGCCGCCGGAGAACTCCCGGCCCGCCTCGGCGACCCGGGTGTCCAGGCCGCCGGGGAGGGCCTCGACGATGTCCTCGGCGCACGCGGCGTGCAGCGCCTCGGCCATGTCGTCGTCCGAGGCGCCGCCCGCGACGTCCAGCTCGTCCCTGAGCCGGCCGGCGAACAGCCGCGCGCCGTTGTCGGCCACCAGGATCCGGCGGCGGACCTCGGCCAGCGGCAGCTCCTGCAGCGGCACGTCCCCGAAGTCCACGTCGCCGTCGCTGTAGCGGCCGAGCCGGTCGGCGATCGCGATGGCCTCCTCGGGCGTGGCCGCGGCGACGGCGGTGAACGTGCCGGGGCGGACCGCGACGCCGGAGGCCACGTCGCGCAGCAGGCCGCCGTCCGAGCGGCCGGTGCCGCCGGTCATCTCGGGCTCCAGGTTCAGGATGCGCACCACCCGGCGGGCGGCGACGTGCCCCTTGGTCAGCTTGTCGGCCGCCTCGGTGAGCGTCCGCATCGGGGCGATGAGGAAGACCGCGTAGCCGTAGAAGGTGACGAGCTGGCCCGGGGTGATCCGGCCCTGGAGCGCGAAGGTCGCGCCGAGCCAGGTCACCGCGGCGATCAGCAGGCCGGGCAGCAGGATCTGCGCGCCCTCCAGCGCCGACTCGACCGAGGCCACCCGGACCCCGGCCCGCCGTACCCGCTGGGACTCGGCGGTGTAGCGGTCGGCGAAGACCTGCTCGCCGCCGACGCCGCGGAGCACGCGCAGGCCGGCGACGATGTCGGCGGCCCGGGTGGACAGCTCGCCCTGCAGCTCGCGGTGGGCGTTCTGGCGGCGGTGCAGCGGGCGCAGCAGCGGTGCCACGGCGACCGCCATGAGCGGGACGCCGATCAGCACCGTCAGGCCCAGCGGGGGCGACATGCGGATCATCAGGACGGTCACCGTGCCGATGGCGACGACCGCGCCGACGCCGCGCAGCAGGATGTCCATCGCGCTGCCGATGTGGGCGATGTCGGAGTTGCCGATGCTGACGACCTCTCCGGTGGACATGCGCTTGGGCAGCGTCGCGCCCAGCCGGGCCGCCTGCCGGGCGGTGACCTGGACGGTCCGGTAGGCGGCGCTCAGCCAGTTGTAGACGGCCATCCGGTGCCGCATGACGCCGGTGAACGCCTGCGCCGCGCCCAGGCCGAACACCACCGCTCCCCAGGTGACCAGCCCGTCCGTGTCACCGGTCCGCAGGGCGTCGATGCCCTCGCCGAGGAAGAGGGGGACGAGGGCCATCGTGAGCCACCACAGGGTGGCGTAGGCGATGCCCGCCGCGAGCGCGGCGGCCTGGTTGCGGGCCACCCACCACAGATAGCGCAGCGGGCTTCGGGCGTCAGGGGTGCCGGGATCGGCGGCAGGTAAGGAGCGCATGGCCTGTACAGGCTGGCAAATCCCGCTCTGACCAGGCAACTCATTTTCCGGTCCCACGTCAACCAGGGTTGACATAAAGTCCCGCGTCAACCTACATTGACAGCATGAGCGATACGGCGCAGCTGGCCTCCGACGCCAGCAGCCGCGACCCCGCCGTCGGCCTGCGGGCCGTGCGGGCGCTGCGGATGCTGGTCGACCGCCTGGAGGCCCTTCAGGTGGAGAACGCCCGCGAGCAGGGATGGTCCTGGCAGGAGATCGCCTACTGCCTGGAGGTCTCCCGGCAGGCGGTGCACAAGAAGTACGCAGGGGGCCGCGGGCTCCTGAGAAGGGAGAAGTAGGCATGTTCGAGCGGTTCACCCGCGACGCCCGCCAGGCCGTCAAGCTCGCCCAGGCGAACGCCCGGCGGCTCAACCACCACTTCATCGGCAGCGAGCACGTCCTGCTGGGCCTGCTCGACCAGCCCCAGACGGTCTCCGCTCGGGTGCTGGCCCGGCACGGCCTGGACCACGAGCGGGCCTACCGGGCCGTGTTCGGCATGATCCCCCCGATGGGGAGCGACCGGATCGACGCCGACGCGCTGGAGACGATCGGCATCGACCTGTCCGCCATCCGGGAGAAGGTCGAGGCCGCCTTCGGCCCCGGCGCCCTGGACCGGCCGCCCCAGCGCGACCACCGCGGCCGCACGGTCAGCGGCCGGCACATCCCCTTCACCCCGCCCGCGAAGAAGGCCCTGGAGCTCTCCCTGCGCGAGGCCATCGCCCTCAGGCACAACCACATCGCCGACGGCCACATCCTCCTCGGCATCCTGCGCGCCGGCCCCGGACCGGCCCGCCGGATCCTGTCCGAGATCGACGTCGACCTGGAGACCCTCCGCCAGGAGCTCGTCGCCGAGCTGGGCTGAGGCCCCGGGCGGGGCAGGGGGTCAGCCGCGCAGGAACGCCGCGACCTGCTCGGTCCGGCCGATGATCGAGTGCCCGACCTCGGGCAGGAGGTCCACGGTCGCGTTCGGGACGCACCGGTGCACGCGCCGGGCGGTCTCCGCGGAGTCGAACATGGCGTCCCGGCCGCCGACGACCACCAGCACGGGCATGTCCAGGCGGCGCAGCGCGCCGTCGGGGAACACGGGCAGCCGCTCCGTGCGCGGCCTGAACTGCGTGAAGACCAGCACCAGGTAGTCGAGGAACGGCCGGGCCTCCGGCGACTCCAGGCCCGCGACGGACCGCGCCGTCCGGCGCAGCCCCCGGCGCCCGAACGGGCGCAGCAGCAGGGCCTTGACCATCCAGCCCGTCCGCTGCCGGCCCAGGCCGCCCGGGCACAGCAGCGCCAGGCGCCTCACCCGCTCCGGGCGGCGGGTGGCGTAGTCCAGCGCCACCCAGCCGCCGAGGGAGGCCCCGACGAGCGAGGCGGCGGTGAGCCCGAGGCCGTCCAGCACGTCGTCCAGCCACAGCGCGAGCGCGCCGGAGTCCAGGGGCGGCCGGGACGGCGCGCTCAGGCCCGGCTCCCCGACGAGGTCGACGGCGTAGGTGCGGAAGGAGCGGGCCCAGGAGGCGATGTCGCCCAGCCACATCGCCGCGTTCGCCCCCGAGCCGTGCAGCAGCAGCACGGGTGGCGCCCCCTTCGGGCCGGAGACGACGACGAAGGTCTCCCCCTCGCGCGTGGGCACCCGCACGTGCTCGGCGGGGACCGGCCAGGCGTCCAGCAGCTCCTGGTAGCGCCGCCGGATCTCACGCGCGCCGGCTTCGGACTTGTAGATCGTGCTCATGGCGCGAGCACTCCTTTCCTGTCGGATCCCCACGGCCGGGCGGTGCGCGGGGCGGATCGCAGCGGTCCACCGGCACGCCCCGCAGACGGAGACGTTTCGCCATGAAAATACCCTATTCTCCTCTCAATGAGGACATGTTAGGGAAGGAAAGGGAGTCGTATGCCATCATCCGATGCCGTCAGGATGAGTGCGGACCCTTCACCGGCACGGGACCACGCCGCGCCGCGCCCGCAGCGACGGCAGCGGCCCCGCCGGCGGAGGTGGTAGGCGAGGGCGGCGGCGGATGGGGGATGGCGGAGGGTCTCGCGCCGACCGCCCTGGCCGCGCTGACCGCCCGCTGGTCCCCGGCGCGGCGGGCCGTGGGGGCCTGCGTGCCGTCGGTCGCCGCGGCATCGGTGTGACTGCTGCGGCCTCTCTCCCCCGCCTCTCCCCTGGAGGCGGCGGCCGCCCGCGCCCCCTGCGCACCCGGTGGCGGCGCGTCCGGCGGGCGGGCGGGCCGCCGCGGCGGCTTCGGCCTCCCGGGCCTCAGCGGGCACGTCGAGGCCATGGGCGGCGCCCTGCGCGCGGCGGCCGTGCCCGGCGGCTGGTCCCTGTCGGCCCGCATCCCTCTGGCACGATGATCGGCGTGCCCATCCGCATCCTCATCGCCGACGACCAGGAGGGCATCCGCAGCGCCTTCCGCCTCGTGCTCGACGCCCAGCCGGACATGACCGTGATCGCCGAGGCCGCCGACGGCCTGTCGGCGATCGGGGTTGAACCTCCAGTGACTGGAGATCCGAGGATCGTCTCGTGAACGACCGCGCCGAGCCGCTGTCCATCGGGCAGCTCTCCCGCCGCACCGGCCTGCCGGTGCGGACCATCCGCTTCTGGTCCGACAGCGGCCTGCTGGAGCCGGCCCGCCGCTCGGCCGGCGGCCACCGGCTCTACGACGCCGAGGCGGTGGCCCGCCTGGAGCTGATCCAGACCCTGCGCGAGCTGGGACTGGGGCTGGAGACGGTCCGGCGGGTCCTGCACCGGCAGGTGACGGTGTCCGAGGTCGCCCGCACGCACGCCGACGCCCTGGACGTGGAGATCCGCGCCCTGCGGCTGCGCCGCGCGGTGCTGCGGTCGGTCGCCCGGCGTGCAAGCACCACCGAGGAGATGAGACTCATGCACGAACTCGCCCGGCTGTCCGCACGGGAGCGGCAGCGCATGATCGACGACTTCGTCGACCGCGCCTTCGAAGGACTCGATCCGGAGGCCCCGGGGGCCTACATCGCCCAGGCGATGCGCCTGATGCCCGCCGAGCTGCCGGCCGACCCCTCCGCCGAGCAGGTCGACGCCTGGATCGAGCTCGCCGAGCTCGTCTCCGACGAGGGGTTCCTGCGGCGGGTGCGCCGGATGGTGCTGCTCGCCATGGACGAGGACTTCCAGCGGCGGATGCGGCAGGAGATGAAGTCGCCCCCCGGGGGCTACGACCACGACAAGATCATGGAGCACGCCGGCGGCGCGCTCGCGGCGGGCGTCGCCCCCGACTCCCCCGAGGGCAGGCGGGTCCTGGACCGGATCGTCGACCCGGCGCTCCCGGCTGGGGAGCGCCTCCGGATCGCCGACACGCTGGAGGCGTTCACCGACCGGCGGGTGGAGCGGTACTGGCAGCTGATGGTCGTGCTCAACGGCCGCCCGCCGTTCCCCCCGATGGCCCCCGCCTGCGAGTGGTTCACCGCCGCCCTGCGCGCGCACCTCTGACGCGGCCGTGCCGTACGGCCCCGCACGCCCCGGCCACGGCGCGGGCGGCTAGTTCTTGACCCAGACCGCGGCGTAGACCACGCCCTGGCCCGGGACATACTCGCCGTCGACGCTGACCGGGTAGTAGCCCTGCCTGCCGTAGGTCTTGTGCTTGGCGTCCAGCTGCGACCGGGTCAGCCCGTGGTAGGCCCGCCAAAGGGCGGGCCCGGAAAGGGCGGAGAAAAGCGCGGGCCGTACCTCCCCACGAAGGTACGGCCCGCGCCCGCTCACGCCGCCTCCCGACCGCCCGGGCCGGCAGGCCGCCCGCGACCGGCCCGTCGCGCCCGTTCGCGCGCGGACCGGCTCCCCGGGCAGGAAGGGAGCATACGCCCCCTGCGGCTACTTCGACGCCTTGAGGTAGTCGCGGTTCATCCGGGCGATGGTCTCCAGCGGGATGCCCTTGGGGCAGACCGCGGTGCACTCGCCGGTGTTGGTGCAGCCGCCGAAGCCCTCGGCGTCCATCTGCTCCACCATGGCCCTGGCGCGGGAGTCGCGCTCGGGCTGGCCCTGCGGGAGCAGGGACAGGTGGGTGATCTTGGCCGCGGTGAAGAGGGAGGCCGAGCCGTTCGGGCAGGCCGCGACGCAGGCGCCGCAGCCGATGCAGGTGGCCGCGTCGAACGCCGCGTCGGCGTCGGCCTTCTTCACCGGGACGCTGTGGGCGTCCGGGGCCGAACCGGCGGGCACGGAGATGAAGCCGCCCGCCTGGATGATCCGGTCGAACGCCGAGCGGTCCACGACCAGGTCCTTCACCACCGGGAACGGCGCGGCGCGCCACGGCTCGATGGTGATGACCGCGTCGTCCTCGAAGTGCCGCATGTGCAGCTGGCAGGTGGTGGTGGCCACCTGCTCGCCGTGCGCGACACCGTTGATCACCATGCCGCACATGCCGCAGATGCCCTCGCGGCAGTCGTGGTCGAAGGCGATCGGGTCGTCGCCCTCCAGGATGAGCTTCTCGTTGAGCACGTCGAGCATCTCCAGGAAGGACATGTCCGGGGACACGTCCTCGACCCGGTAGGTGACCATGCGGCCCTTGTCCTCCGGCCCCTTCTGGCGCCAGACCTTGAGTGTGAGGTTCACTTGTAGCTCCGCTGGGTCATCTTGACGTACTCGTACTCCAGGGCTTCCTTGTGCAGGATCGGCCCCTGCTCACCGTGCTCCCAGGCCGCGACGTAGGCGAAGTTCTCGTCGTCGCGCAGCGCCTCGCCGTCGGCGTCCTGCGACTCGGCGCGGAAGTGGCCGCCGCAGGACTCGGTGCGGTGCAGGGCGTCGATGCACATCAGCTCGGCCAGGTCGAAGAAGTCCGCGACCCGGCCGGCCCGCTCCAGCACCTGGTTGAGCTCCTCGGCGGTGCCGGTCACCTTCACGTTCTGCCAGAACTCCTCGCGCAGCTCCGGGATCCGCTCCAGCGCCTTGCGCAGCGACTCCTCGGTGCGCTCCATGCCGCAGTAGTCCCACATGAGCTTGCCCAGCTCGCGGTGGAAGGAGTCGGGGGTGCGGTTGCCGTCGACCGAGAGCAGCTTCTCGATCTTGGTGCGGACCGCGGTCTCGGCCTCGGCCACCGCCGCCTCGTCGACCTCCCCGTAGGGGCCGTTCGCGAGGTAGTCGCCGATCGTGGTCGGGAGCACGAAGTAGCCGTCGGCCAGGCCCTGCATCAGCGCGGACGCGCCGAGGCGGTTGGCGCCGTGGTCGGAGAAGTTCGCCTCGCCGATCACGAACAGGCCGGGGATCGTGGACTGCAGGTCGTAGTCCACCCACAGGCCGCCCATCGTGTAGTGCACGGCGGGGTAGATGCGCATCGGCCGGGTGTAGGGGTCCTCGCCGGTGATGCGCTCGTACATCTCGAAGAGGTTGCCGTACTTCTTCTCCACCGCGTCGCGGCCGAGCCGCCTGATCGCGTCGGCGAAGTCGAGGTAGACGCCGAGCCCGCCGGGGCCGACGCCGCGGCCCTCGTCGCAGACGTTCTTGGCCGCCCGGGAGGCGATGTCGCGCGGGACCAGGTTGCCGAAGGCGGGGTAGATGCGCTCCAGGTAGTAGTCGCGCTCCTCCTCCGGGATGTCGGCGGGCTCGCGCGTGTCGCCGGCCTTCTTCGGCACCCAGACGCGGCCGTCGTTGCGCAGCGACTCCGACATCAGGGTCAGCTTGGACTGGTAGTCGCCGCTGACCGGGATGCAGGTCGGGTGGATCTGGGTGTAGCACGGGTTGGCGAAGTACGCGCCGCGCCGGTGCGCCCGCCAGATCGCCGTGGTGTTGCAGCCCTTGGCGTTGGTGGACAGGAAGAACACGTTGCCGTAGCCGCCGGTGGCCAGCACGACCGCGTCGGCGAGGTGCCGCTCGATCTCACCGGTCACCATGTCGCGGACGATGACGCCGCGCGCCCGGCCGTCGCTCACGATCAGGTCGAGCATCTCGTGGCGGGTGTGCATCTTGACGGTCCCGGCCGCGATCTGCCGCTCCAGCGCCTGGTAGGCGCCGAGCAGCAGCTGCTGGCCCGTCTGGCCGCGGGCGTAGAAGGTCCGGGAGACCTGGGCGCCGCCGAAGGAGCGGGTGTCGAGCAGGCCGCCGTACTCGCGGGCGAACGGCACGCCCTGCGCCACGGCCTGGTCGATGATGTTCACGCTGACCTGGGCCAGGCGGTAGACGTTCGACTCGCGGGCGCGGAAGTCGCCGCCCTTGACGGTGTCGTAGAACAGCCGGTAGATCGAGTCGCCGTCGCCGCGGTAGTTCTTGGCCGCGTTGATGCCGCCCTGCGCCGCGATCGAGTGCGCGCGCCGGGGCGAGTCCTGGTAGCAGAACGAGGTGACGTTGTAGCCGAGCTCACCGAGGGTCGCGGCGGCCGAGCCGCCGGCCAGGCCGGTGCCGACCACGATGATGTGCATCTTGCGCTTGTTGGCCGGATTGACCAGCTTGGCGCTGAACTTCCGCTTCTCCCAGCGGTCCTCGATCGGGCCGTCCGGCGCCTTGGTGTCGCGGATCGGCTCGCCCTCGGTGTACAGCTCACTCACTTGACCGCTCCGATCATGATCGAGAAGGGGACCACCAGGAAGCCGACGACCAGCACCGCGGAGATCACCGCGGCCGTCGCCCGCAGCGGGCGGTAGCTGCGCCCGCTCGCCAGGCCCAGCGTCTGGAAGGCGCTCCACAGGCCGTGCCGCAGGTGCAGGCCGACCATCACGACGGAGACGGCGTAGAAGAGCGTGACCCACCAGCGCTCGGGGGCGAAGCCCTGGACCATGCGCTCGTACGGCGTGCCGTCCCAACCGGCCGGGTTCACCGTGCCGAAGGTCAGGTCGAGCAGGTGCCAGATCACGAACAGCGCGATGGTGACGCCGCCCCAGCGCATGATGTGCGCGACGTAGCCGTTCGCCTGCGACCTGCGCTTGGCCGCGTACTTGACCGGGCGGGCCCGGCCCGCCCGGCGGGCCAGCGTGATCGCCGCCCACATGTGCAGCACGACGCTGACGGCCAGCACGACCTCGATGACGGTCAGCACGGTCCGGTAGGGGACCGCGGGCTCGCCCATGGTGCGCAGGAACTCGGCGTAGGCGTTGTACGACTCCGCGCCCGAATAGATCTTGAGGTTGCCTGCCATGTGCAGGACGAGATAGATCACGAGAACGGCGCCGGTGACGGCCATCACGGCCTTCCTCCCGTTGGAGGAGGCGAGGAACCCGGGCTTGCGGCCGGGCGTCGCGGGCGTCACTGGCTTGGCTGGGGGGGCAACCGGCGCGGTGGACCTTCCGCGCCCATCAATGGCAGTCACAGCCCTGACGCTAAGAAAAGGACTTTGGTCACGTCCAAGTCATCATGGGCGTGGTTTCCATAGCCTCCGGCTATTGCGTCTGGATTCCCGGGGCTCCCGTGCTGACACGGTGTCATCAAGTGCGAGCAATCTCACACCTTTCATCACGACCCCGTTTCGCTCCCGACATCGGCATGTTATAAGGCAGCGCGCCCGCCCCCGCAGGAGGGCCGGGCGAAGCCCGCGATCAGGGCATCCCTACGCTAGGGAAGCGTGCAGCTCCAGCAACTGGCCTACTTCGTGGCGGTCGCCGAGGCCCGGCACTTCACCCAGGCAGCCGAGCGGATGCGCGTCGCACAGCCGTCGCTGAGCAAGCAGATCAAGGCTCTGGAGGCCGAGCTCGGCGCGCCGCTGTTCAGCCGCGCCCGGGGGAACGTCACCCTCACCCCCGCCGGCGAGGCGCTGCTGCCGCTGGCCCGTCGCATGCTCGCCGACGCCGAGACCGCGCGGCGGGAGATCGGCGAGCTGGCCGGGCTCCGCCGGGGCCGGGTGCGGCTGGGCGCCACCCCCTCCCTGTGCGCCGGGCTGATGGCCGACGCGCTGGCCCGCTTCCACCGCGCCTACCCCGGCATCGAGCTGCTGGTGGAGGAGGGCGGCTCCCGCGACCTGGTCCGCGCCCTGGCCCGCGGCCAGCTCGACCTGGCGCTCATCATCCTGCCGCTGCAGAGCGACGACCCCGCCCTGGTCACCGAGGAGATCCTGCGGGAGAACCTGGTCGTCGTCTCCCCCTCGGCCTCGCGCCCGCGCCGGCCGTACGTGCGGATCGAGGACCTGCGGGGACGGCCGATGGTGATGTTCCGGCGCGGCTACGACCTGCGGGAGGCCACGCTCAACGCGTGCCGCCAGGCGGGCTTCGAGCCGCGCTTCGCCGTGGAGGGCGGGGAGATGGACGCCGTGCTCCGCTTCGTGGAGGCGGGCCTGGGCATCGCGCTCGTCCCCTCGATGGTGCTGGACGGCCGGCCCGGCCTGACCGGCACGCCGCTCGCCCCGCCCGGGCTCCGCCGCACCGTCGCCCTCGCCCACCGCAAGGACGTCGAACCCACCCGCGCGGCCCAGGCGTTCCGCGCGACCCTGCTGTTCTTCCTCGCCGAGGCCGCCCACGACGGCAGCCTCCCCCCGGGGGTCGAGCTCCTCGGAGCGGGCCAGGCCCCCTGAAACCCGTGTGATTCGATCACGTATCCGCATCATCGAGGTCGCGGCACTATTCTCATAGGGTTAACGGATCCCCCGACCCGAAGAGGCGTCAGTGACCGCCCCTCCCAACGAAACACTCACGCTCCTCCTGATCGAGGACGACGCGGGTGACGCCTTCCTCGTGGAGGAGCTGCTCAGCGAGGCCGAGAACCCCCCGAAGATCATCTGGGTGCGCAGCCTCGCGGAGAGCCTGGTCCGGCTGACCGACGAGGTCAGATGCGTGCTCGTCGACCTCTCCCTGCCGGACGCCAGCGGTCTGGAGGCGCTCCAGCAGGTGCTCGCGATGGCCCCGCACGCCGCCGTGCTCGTGCTGACCGGCCTCAACGACTCCCACGTGGGGGTGGAGGCGGTCTCCGCCGGGGCCCAGGACTTCCTCGTCAAGCAGGACATCGACGCCCGCCTGCTGATCCGCGCCGTCCGCTACGCCATGGAGCGCAAGCGCGCCGACATGGCCCAGCGCAAGCTGGTCGAGGCCGAGCTCGTCACCAAGGAGAACTCCCGCCTGGAGCACGGCCTGCTGCCCGTCCCCGTGCTGCGGGACGGCGGCCTCCGCCACGAGTCGCGCTATCTGCCGGGCCGCCAGCGCACCCTGCTGGCCGGCGACTTCTGGGACACCGTGCAGAGACCCGACGGATCCGTGCACGTGGTGGTCGGCGACGTCTGCGGGCACGGCCCGGACGAGGCCGCGCTCGGGGTCTCGCTCCGCATCGCCTGGCGGACCCTGGTCCTGGCCGGGCACACCGGCAACGACGTGCTGCACACGCTCGACTCGGTGCTCCGCCTCGAACGCAAGTCCGCGGAGATCTTCACCACCCTGTGCACGATGACCGTGGACCCCGCGTTCTCCCACGCCCGCCTGCACGTCGTCGGCCACCCGCCGCCCGTGCTGATCCGCGACGGCGTGGTGGAGGTCGTGCCGGGCACCCCCTCCGGGCCGCCGCTGGGCATCTTCCCCGACGTGGACTGGGCCCCCATCGACGTGCCGCTCGGCCGCGACTGGTCCGTCCTGCTCTACACCGACGGCCTGATCGAGGCCACCGTCGGGGGCGGCCCCGACCTGCTCGGCACCGAGGGGCTGCTCCGGCTGATCCGCGAGCAGGGCGGCATCCACCTCGACCGGCTCATCGAACGGGTCATCGAGCTGAACGAGGAGGCTCTCACCGACGACCTGGCCACCGTGCTCGTCGCCGGGACCGCGCGGAGCACCTGACGGTGGGCGACCTCACCCGGCCGCGACCGCTCTCCGCCCCCGCCGCGAGCGGCGCCGGCCGCCTGCCGGTGGGCCGCTGGTTCCTGATCGCCGGTGCGGCCGCCGCCCTGTCCTTCGCCTCCGGGATCGCGGTCACGGCCGGCTCGGTCGCCGCGACCAGCGAGGCCCGGGAGACGCTCGTCGAGGTCGTCGACCCCGCCGCCCTGCGCGTGCTGGAGCTGTCCGGGGCGCTCACCGCGCAGACGAGCGCGGCGCGCGCGTACGCGAGCACCGGCGACGAGGACCACCGCGGCGACTACCGCGACGCGGTCGCCACGGAGCACGCGGCCCTGGCCGCGCTCGAACGCCTGATCCCCCGGATACCCGAGAGCCAGGCGGTCCGCGCCGAGCTCGGCACGCTCAGGGCCGCGGCCGAGACCTGGCGCCGGGAGTACGGCGACGCGGTCACGGCCGGCCCGCCGTCCGAGGAGGACGCCTCCGCCGCGGAGCGCGCGCGGGCCGGCACCGAGCGCTTCCGCGCGGTCCAGTCCTCGCTGGCCGCGCTCCGCGACCACCTCACCGCCCTGCACACGGACGCCACCGACCGGCTGGAGCGGGGCTGGCGGATGCTCTACGCCGCGCTCGGCGCGATGGCCGCCGTGCTGGTCCTGACCGGGGTCGGCTTCACGCTCATCGTCCGCCACGCCGTACTGCGGCCGGTGGCCACGCTCACCGCGCAGGTCCGGGCCGTCGCCCAGGGCGACTTCGAGCACCGGCTGCACGTCGAGCGCCCGGCCGAGCTGGCGGAGCTCTCCGGCCACGTCGACGCGATGCGCCGCCGCATCGTCGCGGAGTGGCGGCGGACCACCCGGGCGCAGGAGAAGCTCCAGGAGCAGGCCGCCGAGCTGCGGCGCTCCAACGCCGAGCTGGAGCAGTTCGCCTACGTGGCCAGCCACGACCTGCAGGAGCCGCTGCGCAAGGTGGCCAGTTTCAGCCAGCTGCTGGAGCAGCGCTACGGCGACCGCCTGGACGAGCAGGGCAGGCGGTACATCTCCTTCGCGGTGGACGGCGCCAAGCGCATGCAGGCGCTCATCAGCGACCTGCTCGACTTATCCCGGGCCGGCCGGGCCGGCGGCGAGCGCGTCCCCCTGGACAGCGCCGTGCCGCTGGCGGAGGCGCTGGAGAACCTCTCGGCGCAGATCGAGGAGACCGGCGCGACGGTGACCCGCGACGAGCTGCCCGTGGTGCTCGGCAACCGCGCCCAGCTCATCCAGCTCTTCCAGAACCTCGTCGGCAACGCGCTCAAGTTCCGCTCCGAGGAGGCCCCCCGGGTGCACATCGGGGCCCGCCGGGACGGGGACATGTGGGAGTTCTCCTGCGCCGACAACGGGATCGGCATCGAGGACAAGTACACCGACCGGATCTTCCTGATCTTCCAGCGGCTGCACGGCCGCGACGCCTACCAGGGCACCGGGATCGGACTGGCGCTCTGCAAGAAGATCGTCGAATACCATGGCGGGCGGATCTGGGTGGACAACGGCGCCCCGGACGGCGGGCGCGCGGAGGCCTCCCCCCGGCGCGGGACGACGTTCCGCTGGACCCTTCCTGCAGGAGACGCACATGAATGAGTTCCGCTGGATCGACGTGCTGCTGGTCGAGGACGACCCGGGCGACATCCTGCTGACCAAGGAGGCGTTCGAGCTCAACAAGGTCAGGAACAAGCTGCACGTCGTCAACGACGGCGAGCAGGCCATGGCCTTCCTGCGCCGCGAGGGCGAGTACGCCGACGCGCCCCGGCCCGACCTGATCCTGCTCGACCTCAACCTGCCCCGCAAGGACGGCCGCGAGGTGCTCCAGGACATCAAGAGCGACGGCGACCTGCGCCGCATCCCGGTCGTCGTGCTGACCACCTCCGAGGCGGAGGAGGACATCCTGCGCAGCTACAACCTGCACGCCAACGCCTACGTCTCCAAGCCCGTGGACTTCGACCAGTTCATCAACGTGGTCCGCCGGATCGACGACTTCTTCGTGACCGTGGTGAAGCTGCCGTCCACCGACTGAGCGTCGCACCCCGTCAGGCCGGAGTGACGGGAATCACACTTCCACCGTGAAAATGTGAGTGATGCTTCTCACACAATTCCCGGGTCCCGTCGTAACGTATCCCCCACCGACAGGCGCGCGCCCGTAAGAGTCGCCGCGGCGGCTCGGCGCGCGCGGCCACAACTGAAACGACCCGGACCCCCGGCGGGCAGGGTCCGCGGGAGGTGGAGGCGTCTCCGATGACCCAGACAACGGCCGACAGCCCGGCCAGAAGGCAGCGCGCGCAGCTCCGGGAGCGCACCCTGAGGACCGACCAGTGGTGGCGGTATCCACTGGTCACCTTCCTCATCTTCACGGCGTTCCTCGTCTACAGCTTCTGGGCGATCTTCGACATGGACTACTTCGTGTCGCCCTACCACGCGCCGTTCACGTCCCCGTGCCTGGCGACGAGCTGCCCGGAAGAGGCCCGCCTGTTCGGCTGGGCGCCGTTCGGCGACTGGTACACCCTGCCGCCGGGCTTCCTCATCCTGGCCCTGCCCGCCGGATTCCGCTTCACCTGCTACTACTACCGCAAGGCGTACTACCGGGGCTTCTGGCTGTCCCCTCCGGCGTGCGCCGTGGGCGAGCCGCACGGCAAGTACACCGGTGAGTCCCGCTTCCCGCTCATCCTGCAGAACGTCCACCGCTACTTCTTCTACGCCGCGATCGTGATCGGCCTGATCCTCAGCTACGACGCGGTCAAGGCCCTCGTCGCCAAGCCGAACGGGCTCGGCTCGTGGATCCTGGTCGTCAACGCGGTCCTGATCGTCACCTACACGCTCTCGTGCCACTCCTGCCGGCACATCACCGCCGGGCGGCTGAACCACTTCTCCCGGCACCCGCTCCGGTACAAGGCGTGGACCTTCGTCTCCAAGCTCAACGCCAAGCACCAGGAGCTGGCGCTGGCCTCCATGTTCTCGGTCATGGGCGCCGACCTCTACGTACGGCTGGTCGCCAAGGGCATCGTCGCCTTCCCGTTCGCGTAAGGATCACCTGTGGAAATCGAGCGTCACGAATACGACGTCGTCGTCATCGGCGCCGGCGGAGCGGGCCTGCGGGCGGCCATCGAGGCCCGGCAGCAGGGCAAGCGCACCGCGATCGTCTGCAAGTCGCTGTTCGGCAAGGCCCACACCGTCATGGCGGAGGGCGGCGCGGCCGCGGCCATGGGCAACGTCAACAGCGCCGACAACTGGATGGTGCACTTCCGCGACACCATGCGCGGCGGCAAGTTCCTCAACAACTGGCGGATGGCCGAGCTGCACGCCAAGGAGGCCCCCGACCGGGTCTGGGAGCTGGAGGCCTGGGGCGCGCTGTTCGACCGCACCAAGGACGGGAAGATCAGCCAGCGCAACTTCGGCGGCCACGAGTACCCGCGCCTGGCCCACGTCGGCGACCGCACCGGCCTGGAGATGATCCGCACCCTGCAGCAGCGCGTGGTCGCGCTCCAGCAGGAGGACGAACGGCTGCACGGCGACCCCGAGGCGTACATCAAGGTCTTCGCCGAGTGCACGATCACCCGCCTGCTGAAGGACGACGGCCCGGCCCACGGCCCGCACGGCGCGATCGCCGGCGCCTTCGGCTACCGCCGGGAGAACGGCCGGCTGCTGCTGTTCGAGGCCCCGGCGGTCGTGCTGGCCACCGGCGGCATCGGCAAGTCCTACGTGGTCACCTCCAACTCCTGGGAGTACACCGGGGACGGCCACGCGCTGGCGCTGCTGGCCGGGGCGAAGCTGATCAACATGGAGTTCATCCAGTTCCACCCGACCGGGATGGTCTGGCCGCCGTCCGTGCGCGGCATCCTCGTCACCGAGTCCGTCCGCGGCGACGGCGGCGTGCTGCGCAACTCCGAGGGCCGGCGCTTCATGTTCGACTACATCCCCGAGGTCTTCAAGAAGCAGTACGCCACGACGGAGGAGGAGGCCGACCGCTGGTACACCGACCAGGCCAACAACCGGCGCCCTCCGGAGCTGCTCCCCCGCGACGAGGTGGCCCGCGCCATCAACGCCGAGGTGAAGGCCGGACGCGGCTCACCGCAGGGCGGCGTCTTCCTGGACGTGTCCACCCGGCTGCCCGCCGAGGAGATCGTCAGGCGGCTGCCGTCGATGCACCACCAGTTCAAGGAGCTGGCGGACGTCGACATCACCGCCGAGCCGATGCAGGTCGGCCCGACCTGCCACTACGTCATGGGCGGGGTCGAGGTCGACGCGGACACCGGCGCGGCCTCCGTCCCCGGCCTGTTCGCGGCGGGCGAGGTCTCCGGCGGCATGCACGGTTCCAACCGGCTCGGCGGCAACTCGCTCTCCGACCTGCTGGTGTTCGGCCGCCGGGCGGGCGCCGGCGCCGCCGCGTACGTGGAGCGGCTGGCTGACCGGTCGGCGGCCCGGCCCGCGGTCCGCAGGGAGGCGGTGGCCGCGGCGCAGGCCGAGGCGCTGGCCCCGCTGGAGCGCTCGGGCGAGAACCCCTACGAGGTCCACCACGAGCTGCAGCGCACGATGAACGACCTGGTCGGCATCATCCGCAAGGCCGGGGAGATCTCCGAGGCGCTGGAGGCGGTCCAGAAGCTCAAGGAGCGGGCGCGCAACGTCGGGGCGCCGGGCGGCCGGATCTACAACCCCGGCTGGCACCTCGCCCTCGACCTGCGCAACATGCTCCTGGTCTCGGAGTGCGTGGCCAGGGCCGCCCTGATGCGCGAGGAGAGCCGCGGCGGCCACACCCGCGACGACTTCCCCTCCATGTCGCCCGAGTGGCGGCGCAAGCTCCTGGTCTGCGGTGCCTCCGAGGACGGCTCGACGGTGACCGTCGAGGAGAGGATCCAGCCGCAGATGCGCGACGACCTGCTCACGCTGTTCGACCGAGGCGAGCTGGAGAAGTACATGACCGCAGAAGAACTGGCCGACTTCGACTCGCTGGTCAAGGAGTGAGGCCATGAGCTACAAGGCGAAGTTCCGCGTCTGGCGGGGCGAGGGCGGCGAGGGCAGGCTGGAGGACTTCACCGTCGAGGTGAACGAGGGCGAGGTCGTCCTCGACATCATCCACCGGCTCCAGGCCACCCAGGCCCCCGACCTGGCCGTCCGCTGGAACTGCAAGGCCGGCAAGTGCGGCTCCTGCTCGATGGAGATCAACGGCAAGCCCCGGCTGGGCTGCATGACCCGGATGTCCACCTTCGCGGAGGACGAGACGATCACCGTGACGCCCATGCGGACCTTCCCGGTGATCAAGGACCTGGTCACGGACGTGTCGTTCAACTACACCAAGGCCCGCGAGATCCCGTCCTTCACGCCCCCGGCCGACGTGAAGCCGGGCGAGTACCGCATGCAGCAGATCGACGTCGAGCGGGGCCAGGAGTTCCGCAAGTGCATCGAGTGCTTCATGTGCAACAACGTCTGCCACGTGATCCGCGACCACGAGGAGAACAAGCCGGCCTTCGCCGGCCCCCGGTTCCTGATGCGGATCGCCGAGCTGGACATGCACCCCTACGACACGGTCGACCGCCGGGACGCGGCCCAGGACGAGCACGGCCTCGGCTACTGCAACATCACCAAGTGCTGCACCGAGGTCTGCCCCGAGCACATCAAGATCACCGACAACGCGCTGATCCCGATGAAGGAGCGCGTCGCCGACCGCAGGTACGACCCCTTGGTCTGGCTGGGCAACAAGATCTTCAAGCGTTCCGACGCGAAGAAGAGCTGACGCTCCCGCGGTCCTTCCCCGACGGCCGGTCCCGTCCCCGCGTGACCGGCCGTTCCCATGTGAGCGCCCGGTCCGCGCGTGACCGGCCGTTCCCGCGTGAGCACCCGGTCCGCGCGTGACCGGCCGGGGTACGGGGTCCGGCCCGCCGCCCGCGGCGGCTTATCCGCGGCGGAAGAGGCCGCGCTTCTTCTTCGCCGCCTCCTGTCCCGGCAGGGGGTAGACCGCCGTGCCGCCGGGCCCCTCAGGCGGGGGCGGCGCCCCGGGACCGGCCGGGGCCGGCCCGCCGGCCAGGGCGGGGTCCTGCGGGAACCTGCCCGCCGGCGGCTGCTCGTGGAGCGCCGGGTCGCCCGGGAAGGAGGCGCCGGAGCGTCCGGCCGGATCGGGCGGGAGCATCCCCGAGGGGGCCTGCTCCGCGGCGGGACCCGGCGGAACCGGGCCGGACGGGTCGCGGGGTCCGGGCCCCTGCGGGAGCGGGGCCTGCACGGTCGGCTCCTGCGCGGGCGGGATCGGCGGGAGCGGGGCCTGCACGGTGGTGTCCTCCGCGGCCGCGCCCTGCGGAGCCGTCCCCTGAGCGGGCGTGAACCACGAGCCGTCCGGAGCGGTCGCGGGCTCCCGCGCGGGCGGGCCCGCGGGAAAACCCTCACGGGATCCGGCCGGGAACTCCCCGTGGGGCGCGGCACCGGGCGGCGCCTGCTCCTGGAACGCCTGCTCCTGGAACGCCTGGCCCGCGGCCGGCGGCCCGTAGGGGGGCTGCCCGTACCCGGGCGCGGCCGCCGGGTCGTAGGGGGGCTGCCCGTACCCGGGCGCGGCCGCCGGGTCGTACGGCTGCGCGTACGGCCCGGCCGCGTACGCCTCGGGGTAGGCCGGGGCGTACATCTGCATCGGGACGAGGCTGATGATCGGGGCGTAGGCCGTGCTCCCCGGGTAGACCGCGTGCGGGAAGCCGGGGGCCGCGGCGTAGCCCGGGGCGTAGGCGGCGCCGGCGGGGTGGCCGCCCGGGGCCGCGGCGCGGGGACCGGCCCGGCGGACCGCGGCGGCGTGGGCCATGCGGCGCAGCCGCCCCTCGAAGATCAGGACGGCGAACAGCACGAGCAGCACGAGGATCAGCGCCGGGATGCCGAGCTGGCGGCTCAGCGTCGCCGGGCTCGCCCCGGAGCTGGCGTTGCGGATGTACGGCACGGTGGAGCCGGAGTCGGTGAAGGCGCTGCCGCTCGGCTCGGGCGACGCGGTCGGGATCGCCGTCGGGCTCTGCTCCGCCGTGGGGAACTGCGGTTCCTCCTCGGCGGGCTCCGCGGTCGGTGTCACCGGGGCGATCGGCTGCGAGGTCGGCACCTGGACCGGCTGCGACGGGGTCGGCGCGGCCGCCGTGGCCGTGGCCGTGGGGGTGGGCGTGGAGGTGGGGGTCTGGGACGGCGTCTTCGGGGGCACGGTCACCGTGGCGGTGACCGTCACCTGCCCCGTCGCGGTGGCCGTGGGCTTGGGCACGCTTCCGTCGGGGTTCGCGGTGACCGTCACGGTGACGACCGGGGTGGCCTCCTGCGCGGGCGGCTCGTCGCACGCGCCCCCGTCCTCGGAGGGATCGCAGCCGGGGAGCATGTCCGGGGGCTCGGCGAGGACCGCCCTGGTGGCCGCGGCGGCCTGGCCGGGCCCGGAGAACGAGACCGCGGCGAACACGACCACGCCGCTCAGCCCCAGCGACATGAGCACGGCCGAAACGGCGGCCGTGCGGCGGGATCTCGTCACCGGTGCCTCCGTGCACTCCCGGGCGACTCAGTCAAGGAAATACTAGCCGGGTAAAATTACCAGCAAAGTCGTCACCGTGACATCGCCCGATCGGCACGTTTCTGCTGCACTTTCGCCTGCAGCCAGAGCAGGCAGAGCAGCCCGCCGATCGCGACCGCCGCGGCGGGCAGCCCCCGCACCTCCACCTGCGGCTCCCGCTCCCGCACGATCTCGATCTCCCGGCTCCGGTTGTTCAGCTGCAGCGGCAGCGGCGCCCCCTGCGGCTGCTGGGACGCCACCGGGGAGGGCTCCGCCTCGGGCATCCGGACCCGCGGGGTGGGCCAGGAGACGGGCGGCTGCCGCGACGGGGTCGGCCAGGCGAACGACGGGACCGGCCACGGCCACACCAGAGTCGGGACGGGCGCGGGGGCCGGCGGCCTCCTGACCACCCCTCCGGGCCCGTGGCGGCCCGGGAGCACCCCGTCGGACCGCCGCGGCCTCTTGCGCGGCTTCTTCGGCGCCGCACCGTCCCGTCCGAGGGCACGCGGGCGTTCCAGGCCCCCCACCCCCTGCACGTCGTAGGGGACCTCGTACGGCCCGGGGTCGGGGACGGAACCGATCTCTCCCGCACCCGGGAGCACCTGCTCGGGGAGGCAGTCGTCCGGCTGCTGCCCGGCGCCCGTCATGGACGGAGCGGACACGGACGGGAACGGCGGCAGGGAGGGGACGAGCCCGCCGGGGGATCCGGGGGCGGGGGACTCCTCCGGATCCGGGATGACGGCCCGAGCGCCGCCTGCGTCCCGCCTCCCGCCCGCGTCCCACCTCCCGCCTGCGTCCCACCTCCCGCCCGCGTCCCGCCTGCCGCCCGCGTCCCGACCCCGGGCCTTCCCGCCGTCCCGGGCGTCCTCCCCGCCGTGCGCGCCCCCGCCGCTCCGGAGGTCCTTCCCGCTGTACGGCTCCCCCGTTTCCCGCTCCTCCTCGTTCCTGGGGTCCTCGCCCTTCAGGTCCGCCCTGTCCTCCTCGTCCTCCGCGCCCCCTCCGCCGTGGGCTCCCCCGACGCCTCCGACCTCCGGCCCGTCGCACCCGTCCCGGCCACTCTCATCATCCGGCTCGCCGTATCCGTCCCAATGGTCCCCATCGCCCGACTTGCCGTATCCGTCACGATCGCCAGACCCGCTGTACTCGTCCCGGTCGTCCGGTCCGCCGCCCCCGGCGTCCCAACCGTCCCGGTCGCCCGGCCCGCCGTACCCGTCCCGGCCGTCCCCCGGGTCCCCGATCCCGGCGCCCCCCTCTCCGGACGGCACCGGCCGTTGCGGGGACGGGCCGGTCCGGGGGGACTGCTTCTTGGCGGGCTTCTTGAAGGGCGGCTCGGCGGGCGGCCGGAACGGGACGGGCGGCACAGGTGTGATCGGCGTGACCGGCGGAACCGGCGGAACCGGCACCACGGACGGCAGAGGGCCGGTCGCCCCGGTCAGGTCGAGAGGAGACGTGTCGGACTCGGGCTCGAACGCGTGCACCGCCAGCCAGCCGCCCGGCAGGAACACCCCCGTCCCGAGGGCCGACACCATCACGGCACGCTTCCACCATCTTCTGCACAGTACGGTCACCGCGCGTCTCCGATCCCCGACGTGAACGCATGACGACAACACGCTCTGTAGCAGTTATGTCACGATGAGCTATGTTTCAATCACCGTGACGCGGCGCCCGCACGTCATCCCCGCCGAGCAGCTTCCGCACCGCCCGCACGATCGGCAGGTCTGCGGGCAGCCAGGTCACGTCCTCCAGCTCGCCCGGGGCCAGCCAGCGCAGCTCCCGGTGCTCCCTGGCCTCCGGCTCCCCCGCCACGATCGCCGCCAGCCAGACCCGGAGCACGGAGTCCGCGCCCAGCGGCCAGTCGCCGCCCACCGGCTCCCCGACCTCGATCAGGACACCCAGCTCCTCCTGGCACTCCCGGACCAGCGCCGCGTGGTCGTCCTCCCCCGGATCGACCTTCCCTCCCGGGAACTCCCAGCCCCCGGCCAGCTCCGGCGGGTCGGCGCGCTGCGCGGCGAGCACCCGGCCCGCGCCGTCGACGATGGCGGCTCCTACGACGACCTTCATGGACCCCGATTCTGCTGGGTCCGCGGCACCGGCGGCGACAGCGCACGTCGCCGCGGGCCCGCGGCGGCCGTCAGCCCTGGGCGCGGAGCCTGAGCTGCTCCTGGACCGAGGGGTTCTGCAGGGGACGGGTGAATCCGACGATGCCGGTACGCGTCCGGTAGGAGGTGACCTTGATCGGGCCGCAGAGCCGGCACCGGGCCTCGACCATCTTCCCCGGCGAGACCACCATGCCGACGTGTCCGGGCCGGTCCGGTCCGGTGCCGGGCCCGGAGTTGAAGAAGACGAGGTCGCCCGGCTGCTCCTCCCCCTCGGGGATCCGCACCCCGAACGGCCACTGGCCGAACGTGGTGCGGGGGATGCTCAGGCCCGCGCTCCGGTAGGCCATGTAGACGATCCCCGAGCAGTCGAAGGCGTCCGGCCCCGTCCCGCCCCACAGGTACGGCTTGCCGCGCTGGGCCAGCGCGTACTCCAGGATCTGCGCCACCACGCCGTCGGGGGCCGCCTCGACCAGGTCCTCGTCGCACTCCTCGGCGGCCTCGGGCGGGACGGCGACCGCGCCGTCCGCGGCGTACCGCTCGGCGATCTCCATGACCTGGTCCACGTACCACCAGGCCCGGTTGTAGACGAACAGCGCCCGCCGCACCTCCTCCGGCGCCCCGTTCCGCTTGATCATCTTCGCCGCCCCGAGGATGGCGTCGGCCGGGTTGTAGACGTCGGCCCAGCCGTCGCCGTCGCCGTCGGAGGCGTAGCCGTTGAACTCCGAAGGGATCTTGATCTTCGCCTTGCCGCCCCAGGTGCTGATCAGGAACTGCATCGGCCCGGCCGCGCCGGCGTGGTTGGTGCCGCTGCGCACGCCGGGCAGCGTGGAGCGCCCGTGGTCGGTCTCCCGCTTGCCGATCCCGGCGAGCACGTTCCACTGCACGCCGACCTCCTCGGCGTGCTTCCGGTACAGCTCCAGGTACTCCGGCGGGATGTCCGACAGCGCCGTCTCGGACTGGCCGGACGCCTGCGCGGCGGCCTCCCCGCAGTCGGCGAGACCACCGCCGGTGATCGTCGGGAAGGTGCTCACCATCATCATCGGGGCCATGATCAGCGCGACCAGGCAGATCCCGGCCACGGCGAGGGCCAGCGCGACCCTGCCCCTTGCGCCGCCGTTCATCCGCTCTCGCCGGTCCCGGACGGCCGCTCGTCGCCCTCCTGGCCCTCGTCGGCCGGCTGCAGGTCATGGACCCGCCAGTCGGAGCCGACCGGGATGAGCGTGACGGCGTACTCGTGGGTCTCCTCCCGCGGCCCGCTCCGCGCGGTGATCCGCTCGGTGCAGGCGACGACGAACACCACGGAGGAGTCCTGGATCTGCCGGATCTCCTTCACCTCCGCCGTGCCCTCGGAGACCACCTCGTCGGCCCGGTTCGCCTCGGCGAACCCCGTCGACGTGCGGGCCCGCACCAGCACCTCGCCGAACTCCAGCGTCGCGTAGCCCCGCAACCGCTCCCCGTGGGCCGCCGGGTCCTCGTCGTGGCGGTAGGTGCCGTACTCGGCCGTGAAGCGCTCGGCGTAGTCCGCCGCCGCGGCGAGCTCCTGCTTGGTCATCGGCAGGTACGAGTAGACGTCGAAGGGGGCGTCGCTGGCCGTCGCGGACGGGCGCGGCGGCTCCGCGCTCACGCTCGGCCCCGGCGGGCCCGGAGACCCGGCCGAGGCGCGGCCGGCGCCCACCGGATCGGCCTCCGCCGCCCGGCCTCCGCCGGCCGTCTCCCACATCGTCAGGTAGATCCCGACCGCCGCGAGCAGCCCGACGAGAACCGCGAAGACCACTCCCCGGCGGCCACCGCTCTCCACCATCGCCCGCTACTCCTTGTCCGATCTGTCCGGCCCGGACGGGCGCAGCCAGAAGGGCCGGGGAGCCTCGTCCGCCTCCCGGCCCCGGTCGGAACGGCTCGGCAGCCAGAGCGGGGGCGCCTCGGACGGGCGGTCCGTGCTCCCGCTCCGCGCCGGACCGCCCGACGGGCCGCGGGAGCCGCCGAACAGACTCCCCCCGGACCCCGAGGAGGAGCCCCGGGAACCGCCGCCGAAGACGCTCCCGCCCGACCGGCCGCCCCCGCCGGAGGACCGGCCTCCCGAGGAGCCCCGGGAGGCGCCTCCGCCGCCCGAGGAACCGCGCGAGCCGCCGAACAGACTCCCCCCGGACCCCGAGGAGGAGCCCCGGGAACCGCCGCCGAAGACGCTCCCGCCCGACCGGCCGCCCCCGCCGGAGGACCGGCCTCCCGAGGAGCCCGAGCCGCCCCGGGACGCCCAGCCCCCGCCGGAGCGGCCGCCGAACCAGCCGCCTCCGGAGGACGGTCCACCGGACGACGACCCGCCGGACCCACCCGCCCTGGCCGGGGACGACCCCGCCGGCGTACGGCCGGTGGAGCCCGCGGGGCCGCCCGCCGTACGGTTGCCGGAGAGGTTGAGCGGGGGCGCCGCGCCGGAGCGGGCGGCGGCGACCGGACGGGCCGACGCGGCCCGCCGCCCGGCGGCCTTGCCCTCGGGGTCCAGCGGCGCGGGCTGCGCGGTGACCGGCACCCTGGCGCCCGAGGGGGTGCCCGCCGCGTCCTCCTGGCCCCTGACCCTGCCCTGGGCGCCCTGGACCACCGCCGCGGCCCCGCCGGCCCCCGCCCCGGCCGCGACCCCGGCCGCGTGCAGCAGCCGCTCCGCCTTGCGCATGCGCCACCTGCCGGCCCTGGCCGCCGAGACCGGCGGCAGCACGCCCGCCGCGCGCTGCAGGGTCGGCGCGGCGGCCGCCTCGCCCAGCATGCGGGTGGTGAGGGTGTGCCCGTCCATGGAGGCGAACAGGTGCTGGAACGGCCGCCGGTAGAAGAAGACCGCGATCGTCAGCAGCGCCATGAGCATGACCTGCATGCCCCACGGCATCGCGGTGGAGATGATCAGCGCGTAGCCGTACACCAGCACGCCCAGCACGAGCGCCAGCACCGCCTGCCTGAGCAGCGTGCCGATCAGCATCTCCACCCAGCGCATCGCGATGATCCGGCCGGAGCCCGGATGGACGCCGATGAGCAGGAAGACCGGCGCGAGGATGAGCAGCAGCAGAAACCCGATCTTGAGCGCCAGCAGCGAGACCGCGACCAGGAAGATCAGCACCCCGGCGACCACCGCGGCCATGAACGCGCCGATCGCGATGCCCAGCCGGTTCGTCCAGTCCTTGCCCTGGAAGAGGAAGTAGACCGGACTGGTCTTCAGGTACTTGGCCACCTCCTCCTCGTAGCGGGCCTGGTGCGCGCCCGAGTCCGGGGTCTGGGCGGCCTTCTGCTCGGCCAGGTCGATGGCCTGGATGTCGAGCATCTTGGCGCCCATGACCTTCACCACCGGGGCCTCGGGGTCGGCGGTGCCGAAGACGCCCATCAGCCACGGCTTGCAGACGAGGGTCGACCAGAGCGCGTCGGCGTTCTGCTCCACGCTCGGCGTGCCGGACCGGCCGTAGCCGCCCGCCTGCGCCTGCGGGGAGGTCTCCCCCTTGGCCGGCAGGCAGGAGGTGCCGCCGGCGCCCGGCAGGCCGGAGAACGCCGAGTTGACGACCTCGCCGGTCTTGTCGGTGACGATCTTGCCCACTCCGGTGAGGTCGCCGGGGCGGCTGAAGACCCAGACGGCGACGGTGACCGCCAGCACCATCCAGATGACGCCCTCGGCGGTCGTGGTCGCCCGCTTGCGGATGAGGCCGTACCAGGCCAGCCAGATGGCGCCGAGGATCACCACGGGCCGCAGGTACGGCCAGTACATCGCCTCGGACAGGTTGACCACGATGTCGTCGACGACGTTCTTGATCGACTCCAGCGGCCCCTCGCTGGCCGCCGCCTGGTAGGTGGTGATGGTCAGCCGGTCCAGCGCCTTGGCCCAGGAGAAGACCGTGTTGGCCCAGGCGTTGCCCAGCACCGCGGCGACGTCGTCGCAGCCCAGCTCGTGGGTGTGCCAGAACTGGCCGCTCATGCCGTAGGTGGCGTAGTTCGTCTGCGGAGCCGGCGCGGCCTGCGCCCCCTCCGTCGCCGGAGGCTTGACCAGGCCGTCCACGCCTCCGCCGACGACCTCGGGGGCCAGGTCGGGCGAGAGGTCGCAGGGGGCCGCCGCGGCGACGGAACCGCCGACCGGGAAGGCCAGCGGCAGAGCGGTGAACGCCACCACCGCCACCAGCACGACGGCGAGCCCGCGCCCCAGCCGGCGCCGCCCGCCGTCCGGCCGCCTGCGCACCGGCGACCACCGGGCGGGCGCCCGGCCGTCCCGGGGACACGCGGAGCGTCTCAGCCTCTCGTCTCTGCCGTCCGAGCCCTTCATGACCGCACCTCCAGCGCCGTCGCCCCCGGCCTGCCGACCCCGTCGCCCCCGGGTAGATCGTGCACGTTCTCACCGGGCTTGTCATGGGTCGGATTCGTGTCCAGCCACCGCAGCAGCTCACCGGAGACGAGATCCACCCCGATCCGGCCCGCCCGGCCGTCCAGGTCGCGGAAGACGCACTCGCCGTTGCCCAGCGAGCGCAGCACCGCCTTGTGCTCCTCGGAGGGGTCCACCCCGAGCAGCGCCATCACGTTCTCCACCTCGACCCGCTCGGTCGAGCGGAAGGCGAAGACCGACGACAGGCAGTTCGTCACCTGCTCGTTCAGCAGGTCGCCGGCGTTCTGCGAGACCAGCACCAGCGCGGTGTTGCGCGAGCGGCCCATCCGGCTCACCTCGGGCACCAGCTTGGCGCCCTCCGGCGTGGAGGTGATCGCCCACGCCTCGTCCAGGAAGATCGCCTTGGGGGTCCGCCGGTCCAGGCCGTTCATCAGGCCCCGGGCGAACTGCGCGACGAGGTACAGCAGGGCCACCGACAGGCGCTGCTCGTAGGAGTAGTCGTCGCGGCCGGTGGCCGCGTCCGGCAGGGTCAGCCCGCCGAGGGTGAAGACCGTGGTCCATCCCTCGGTGTCGATCTGGTCACCGCCGGAGGGGTCGAAGCAGAGCCGGGCCAGGTGCATCTCCGACATCGAGCGGAGCACCGCGCCCAGGTTCTTCGACGCCGCGTCCCCGGCCCGCTCCAGGAACTCCACGACCTTGCCGAGCGAGGGGTCGGGCCCGTTGGAGACGGCCGCGACCGCCTGGATCATCGCCGACTCGCGCTCCTCCGACATGCGCGGCAGCAGCAGCCGGAGCGTCTCGGTGGCCATCGTCTTCTTGGCCGCGAGGTCGTCGCCGAAGGAGAACGGGTCGAGCAGCCCGGGCGCGGCCGAGCCGAGCGGGATGATCCGCGCCTTGCGGCCCCGCTCCTGCAGCAGCCTGACCAGGGACTCGGCGTCGCCCTTGGGGTCGATCACCGCGACCGTCACGCCGCGCAGCGCCATCTGGTAGATCATCAGCAGCGCCAGCGTCGTCTTGCCGCCGCCCGGCTCACCGGTGATCGCGATGGCCGTCGGCCGGTTGCGGGCCGCCGCCACCAGCGGGTCGAAGTGCACGATGCTGCGGGCGCGGCCCAGGGTCTCGCCGATGTACGGCCCCACCCACCCGGCGTTCGTCTCGTCCACCCGGTCGCCCAGGTCCACGGTGGCCGTGGCCATGCCGCCCGCGATGGTCCGCAGCGGCTGCCGCTGGGCGTAGGCGTTGACCCGGACCCGCTCGCCCGGGAGCGCCTCGCAGAACAGCGAGAACTGGTCGCCGGTGGAGTTGACGATGTCGATGCCCATGTCGCGGTAGTGCTCGACGACCGCCTCGACCCGCTGCACGCAGATCTCCTCGGTGGGCGCCGACACGATCAGCCGGTGCCAGCCGTACACGAAGGGCAGGCGCTCCTTGGTGATGCCGTGCTCCAGCATGCGGGCCGCGTCGATCTGCTCGGCCAGCGCCAGCGGCGCCTCCGCGCCCGCCTCCCGGATGTGGATGTCCATGTCCCGGGCGTGGGCGAGCTTGCGCGCCACGTCCTTGCTGGCCTTGACCGGCGGGATCAGCCGCATCCGCGAGCTGATCTCCACCGGGAAGGGCAGCTGGTCGGCGAAGTGCATCCACGGCTCGCCGTCGGGGAACGGCATCAGGTCGGGGAACCGGGCGAAGGACAGGTGGGCGACGTAGGACTCGCCGTGCGTCTGCTCGATCCGCAGCAGCGACCTGCCGTTGTGGATCTGCCCCTCGACCAGCGACTCGATCTCCCCCCGGCCCCAGCGCCGCTTCGGGCTGGCCGAGGGCGGCGGGTCGCCCAGGGCTCCGGTCGCGGCGTGCTGGAACAGCCAGGCGATCTCGGTGGAGGTGGCGTGCCGGGCGTACAGCGCGCTGGCGGCCAGCGCCCGGCCGAGCCGCTCGGCCTGGTCGGTCCACTTGGCGATCTCCGACCTGGGCACGTGGTCGTCCTCGATGCCGAGGACCTTCTCGCTCCTCCGGTAGATCCCGAAGAGCTGGGAGAACGCCCCCTCGCCCAGCTGCCTGCCGCGCGCGCCGAGCCGTACGCCGAGGTAGACCTCCTTCGTCCAGAAGTCCTTGGCCCAGACGTGCCGGTACATCTCCTCCAGGTAGTCGCGCCAGCCCGGTCCCTCGTCCGAGGTGGCGTTGAGCGCCAGCGCCCACTCCGCGGCCGGGTAGGTGCGGTGCGCCACCCGCAGGTGCACCTCGGCGTCCGGCATGCGGATCGCGGCGAGGGCGATCGTGATGTTGGTGGCCAGCGCCTCCCGCTCCTCCGGGGTGACGAACTCGTAGCTCACGGTCGGCAGGCGGAAGTAGGCCCACGCGGAGGAGTCGGTCAGCAGGATCCGGTCGTCGAAGTACCGGACCGCGAGGCGGCTGCGCGCCCGCGACGCGCGACTCATGACTTCTCCTTCACCGGTCGCCGGGATCGTTCCTTCACGGGCACATCACGTCTTCTCGCGCCCCGGGGGTCACTGGGCCAGTTCCTCCTCGCTCGTCCTGGTCGTCCGTATCGCCGCGAGGCCGGCCACCACGACGCCGGCCAGTGCGAGGTAGGCCCGGCGGCCCGGCGCCCGCAGGTGGGACGGCTCCACCGTCTCGGACCTGCCGGGGGCCAGCTCGTCCTCCCAGGGCACCCGCACGATGGCACGGCACCGGCCGCGGGCGACCGACTCGGCCTGCTCCACGTCGGCCATGCTGCGCCGGCTCACCCCGTTGACGACCACGATCGCCCGCCGCCGCAGGTCGGCGCAGCCGTGCCCGTCGAGCCAGTCGTACGTCATCGCCACCGACTCGGCCCCGTCCTCGCTGGCCGGGACGACCATGACCAGCTGGTCGGCGTAGGGGACGACACGCGCGGCCAGCGCCGCGGCCGGGTCCACCACGACCAGCTTGTAGTGGCGCTCCAGCAGGTCCATCGCCTGGCCGAGCCGCCGGTCGGAGAAGAGCGCCCGGTCGGCCAGCCGCTGCTCGGCGCCGGCGTCGGTGTCGCCGCCCAGGACCTCCAGCCCGGATGCGCACCGGCTGGTGTAGGCGCGCATGCCCAGGTAGCCCTGGACCCCGTCCAGCCCGGCCAGCAGGGAGCTCAGCGTCTCGGGCGACTCGCCCTCGATCCGGCTGGACAGGGCGTGCGCCCCGGTGCTGGCGTCGACCGCCAGCACCCGGTCCTCCCGGTGGCGGGCGAGGGTGTGGCCGAGCATGAGCGCCGTCGTGGTCTGCCCCGCGCCGCCGGTGCAGCCCAGCACGACGACCCGGCGGCTGCCGGTGAAGGCGCCCCTGGCCCGCGCCTCGTCGATCTCCGAGCCGTCCGTACGGCCTCCGCCCGGTCCCATCACCACCTGGGCCAGGCGCCGCCAGCCGCCCTCGGAGTCGCGGCCGATGACCGACTCCACCCGGCGCACCTTCGCCTCGCCCTGCCCGGGCAGGCCCACCGGCGCCCCGGGGTCGGCGGGGGCGGGCCCGGCGGGCACGGCGCGGATCGAGACGCCGCCCGGCACGGCCGGCGGCCGCTCCGGCGGCCACACCTTCCGCTCGGCTCCGGGACGCGCGGGCTCGTCCGCCGTGGGCTCTCCCGCGCGCCTTGCCGTACGGTCCCCCGCCCGCTGGGTCCGCTCGGCCTGCTCGGCCGGTTCCGCCCGCTCGGCCCGCTCGGCCCGTTCGGCCCGTTCGGCCCGTTCTGCCCGTTCCGCCTGCTCGGTCCGTTCGGTCTGGTCGGTCCGTTCGGTCTGGTCGGCCGGCTCCGCCCGCTCGGCCTGCTCGGTCCGTTCGGTCTGGTCGGCCGGTTCCGCCCGCTCGGCCTGCTCGGTCCGTTCGGTCTGGTCGGTCCGTTCGGTCTGGTCGGCCGCCGGGACGGCCCGCGGCCCGATCGGGGCCGGCTCGACGAAGCGCGGCACGATGCGGGGTGCGGGCGGCCGCTCCCCCTGCTCGCCGGGCGCGGAGGGCACGGCAGGCCCGGCGGAGGCCGCGGGGGCGGCGCGCCCGGACGACTCGGCGCGTCCGGCCTCGGCCGCGGCGGCCAGCCTGCGCAGACGACGCAGGGCCTCGGTGTCGATCGGGGTGACCGGGGCCCGCCGCTCCTCGGCGGGGGCCCGACCGCCCCCGGGCGCGGAGGCGGCCTCCTCCGGGGGGACCGGCGCGCCCGGAGCACCGGCGGTATCCGGCGGGACCGGGACGGCAGGAGCAGCCGGGGCGGCCGCCGTGTGCGAAGCGGCCGGGGCCTCCGGAACCGCGGGAGCCTCCGGAAGGTCCGGCGCACCGGGCGGGGCCGCCGGGGCGGCGTCCGCGACCCGGGGGGG